>CAZTAW010000149.1:0-8057 GCA_964611705.1 uncultured Bacteroidales bacterium | reverse complement strand
ACAATATTTACGGATTTTTTATAGATGATAAGCGATTTTTAACTGAAGAGACTGTCAACAAATTCAAAACGGTTGAATGCCTGAAGGTCTTCAATCTTTTCACCAATACCAATATATTTAACCGGTACTTTAAACTGATCTGAAATTCCTATTGCCACACCGCCTTTCGCTGTGCCATCAAGCTTGGTAAGCGCCAGTGCATTTACTTCGGTAGCTGCTGTGAATTGTCTTGCCTGTTCAATGGCATTCTGCCCTGTTGATGCATCCAGGATAAGCAATATCTCATGCGGGGCATCGGGTATTTGCTTTTGCATTACCCTTTTTACCTTGGAAAGCTCATTCATCAGGTTCACCTTGTTGTGCAATCTTCCCGCCGTATCAATAATAACAACATCAACATCTTTGGCCAGGGCTGATTTTAAAGTATCAAATGCTACGCTGGCCGGATCCGCATTCATTCCCTGGGAAATCAGCGGTACACCGGCCCACTCCGACCAAATAGTGATCTGGTCAACAGCAGCAGCCCTGAATGTATCGGCAGCGCCCAATAGAACTGATTTTCCAGCCTGCCTGAAACGGTATGCCAGCTTGCCAATTGTAGTTGTTTTGCCAACACCGTTTACACCAACAACCATTATAACATAAGGTTTTTGCGGTAAGGGTCGGCTAAAATCAAACTGTGCGGCAGCATCATCATGCTCTTGCAAAAGCATGGCTATTTCTTCTTTCAGGATGCGATTGAGCTCGGAAGTGCTCATGTATTTATCGCGGGCAACCCTTTCTTCAATTCTTTCGATGATCTTGAGGGTTGTACTCACCCCCACATCCGAAGTTACCAGCACCTCTTCCAGGTTGTCAAGCACTTCATCATCTACTTTTGATTTGCCCAGGACAGCTTTGGAAAGTTTGGAGAAAACACTTCGTTTGGTTTTTTCAAGGCCTTTGTCCAGGCCTTTTTCGGGCTCATTTTTTTTACCTTTTGATTTGAATGAAAACACTGCCATTGCTTTGGAATTAGATATAAAAAAAGCTTCTTCCCGGTACAGGAAAAAGCTTACCGGATATATTTATAACAAAACTATCTTTTCGCAAGTACGTCCTTAACCCTATCGTTGGGAACTATATCCTCAACAAAACTATAGGAGCCGGTTTTCTCTGATTTTCTCATACGGATCACTTTGGCGTAATCCTTACTTTTCGATTGTAATGTAGCAACAACTTTCTTAGCCATGACTTATTATTTTGTTTCTTTATGAATCGTGTATTTCTTCAAAATGGGGTTGAATTTTTTCAGCTCCATTCTACCAGGTGTATTTTTTTTATTCTTTGTAGTGATATAGCGGGATGTCCCCGGCTTACCGGTCTTTTTGTGTTCGGTACACTCTAAAATAACCTGTATCCTTTGATCTTTGGTCTTCTTAGCCATTTCAACTATCTTTTCAAATTTGAGCGTGCAAAGATATTAACTTTAACTTAATTATCAAATAAAAAAATGATGAATTTTAAACTGTGTAACATGTATGGTTATCACCACTTTTTTTTGTGAACCCGGAGGGATTCGAACCCCCAACCTCCTGATCCGTAGTCAGGTGCACTATCCAGTTATGCTACGGGTCCTGCGATCTGAAGAGTTTTTTCCCGTAAAATCTACTGATCCGATTTCATCAGAAAATCCCTCTTTTTCTTGCGAGTGCAAAAGTATCAAATTTCTGCGAATAAATCAATTGAATGAAAAGAATTGGTTAATGCTAATACTTTTCCTTGATCTTCTACTAAGCTTTACGAAAACATCTCCTTTAAGACCTTTGACCAGTATGCAAAAATTGATCTTACTTTTCTATTTGTGTGATCTCAGTGATCTAGTTCATCGGAATTCCCATCAAGGGGCTTACCTTATGGGTAATAAACATCCCGGGATATATTTCTTCTGGCAATTCGGAAGTGATCCTGAAATTCATGGAGGAAGGCGTGATCTTTTGCAAGTTCCCGGGTGAGGAAAAAAACTCCCAGGCTTTTTCAATGCTAAGCGGCAGTTTTATTGTTATTTTGATATATCCCATTATCTAGATTTTATCTTTCAAACAACCTTATAACCAGAATGTTCATTTGTTTTTCACAGCGCCCAGAATATCCCGAACCTTGAAGTCAAATTGAGATTGAAATCTATGGATGATGATTCGGGTTGGTTGTCATCATCATACTTTACTTTCCGTGAATAATACATAAGGTTTCCGATGGAAGCCTCAAAATGTAATTTTCTTGTTACCTGAAATAATACCCCCGGAGCCAAACCTACTGAGAATTGGTTAATATCATGCTTATATTCATTGATTTCACCTTGCCCAAATTGATAGGTGAATAAAAAATCATTGTAAAAACCTGCTACTTCAAATGGTTTGTAAATATACCGTATGAACGGGCCGATAACGATTAATTTATCAAAACTTTCTTTAATATACCCGGCATCAATACCAAGTACAACATTGTTGGAAACGAAACCACCAAACCTTGGAACAATGTGATAATCAGTAGATTCCTTTTCTGAGTTAATATGGGTAATACCTATCTGTCCGCCCAGAAAAATGCTGCCCTTTTGTAACTGGGCATAAGAAACTGAAAAATTACTGATAAAAAAAAGAAAAACAATGAATTTTTTCATGGTAACGATTTATCAAATGGAGATCAATGATTATTTCAACAAAAATAAGGGAATTATTGTATAATTCTGTTATATACTGATTATATTATTGTAACGGTATTTTTCAACATCTGCAGGATTTATAAAGCATTTTTATTACTATCTTTTTTATACTTTAGCCAAAAAATTATCAATAAATACCCGGCAATGGAATTATCTGTTGTAATCCCCGTATTCAATGAAGAGGAAAATATTCCTGTCCTGTATGATGAATTAAAAGAATCGCTGAAGGATATTAAAGATTATGAGATCATTCTGGTGGATGACGGCTCCATGGATGGTACCTTTAAAGTATCCCGTCAATTGCATGAAAAAGACAAACAGTTCAAGGTCATAAAATTCAGGAAAAATTATGGGCAGTCTGCCGCCTTAGCTGCAGGTTTTCAACATGCCAATGGTGATATCATTGTTTCCATGGATGGAGACTTGCAAAACGACCCTCATGACATCCCAAAACTTATTAAAAAGATCAATGAGGGCTATGATGTAGTTTCAGGATGGCGTTACAACCGTAAAGACAGGTTCTTAAAAAAAATATCATCCCGTACCGGAAGGTTAATGCGCAAGCTTATCCTGGGAGATAAAATACATGACTCAGGTTGTACTTTAAAAGCTTATCGCAAGCAAGCCATTAAAGAAATTGAACTGATGGGCGAAATGCACAGGTATATTTCGGAGATATTAACATTGAATGGCTACAATGTAACAGAAATAAAAGTTAACCACCGCGCCCGCACCAAAGGCAAAACAAAATATAACATCAGGAAAATACCCAGAGGTTTCCTCGATCTGCTCATCATTTATTTCCAGCAAAAATATGTAAGCCGTCCAACACATCTTTTCGGAGGGATAGGTTTGCTTGCCATGCTTATCGGTTTTGGATTTGGTGTTTACCTGGCTATTATTAAATACGGTTATAATAAAGACATTGGCAACAGGCCCCTGTTGCTATTGTCTGTACTGCTTATAATTATTGGTATTCAATTCATCATTTTCGGAATCATAACAGACATCCTGATCAGAATATATTTCAGGGACGGGAAAACGGCGTATAGTATCAGGGAGGTTTTAGAATAGGTTTGATTGGTTCATTGCTCGATTGTTTTTAGTTGAGGGGGTAATACCGAAATTAATAGAAATTAATAGAAATTTTGAAACTCTGAAATTCTGAAATTCTGAAATTTCTTTCCATGCTGTATTTTTTCTGTTTAAACAATGTATCGCTTCATCTTCTAAAATGATTTATATTTGTTTGGTTTTTACAACCATCACAGAAATCAATTACAAACAAAAGATTATTAACTAACACCAATGAAAATGAAAAGATTACCGATCATCGCATTGACAGGCATTATGATTTTTTTGCTTACATCCTGTGCAAAGGTATATTACAGTCCGGATGCAAAAGACCTGGCAAATACGCACAAAACCATTGCAATACTTCCGCCTGTGGTTTCCATCTCAACAACCAAAAAAATGAGTAATGAGCAATTGCTTGAACAGCAAAAGAATGCCTCGGTCAATTTGCAAAATGAGATTTATTCATGGCTATTGAAAAGAAAAATGCAGGGCAAGATCCGTCCTGAAATTCAGGATATCAGCCTGACGAACTCAAAGCTTGAAAAGGCCGGTTATTACGATAATACTTTTTCACCGGAAAAGATTTGCGAAATCCTGGGTGTGGATGGAACAATGGGGTCAAACTTTGCGCTGACGCAACCATTGTCGCAGGGTGTAGCTATCGCTGTTGGTGTATTATTCGATACATGGGAAAATACGAATGAAATCACAGCTACACTGAATATCAAAGATTGTGCAAACGGAAAGCTTATATGGAATTACAGTCACAATTACTCGGGAAGTGTTGGCAGCAGCCCGGCAAATTTGGTAAATGAGTTGCTAAGGGATGCCAGCAGGAAGATGCCGTACAACTAGCATGAACTTTTCTTATACCTTGCCTGAATGTCTTTTTATTTTTAAAAGATTGTATTGAAAAGTAAAGATTGGTCAGGAAAAATCAATCCTGCATGGGAATATAATATGTAAGCAATTCACACGGGATCAGTGAAATTATCGTGTTTAGTTATAAAACAAAAGCCTAATAAACAAAATCTTTATTTTTATAAACTTCTTCCCCATTCACAAAAGTTTTTACAATGCGAGTTCGGGGGATATCTTTTTCCGGGATCTGCATAATATCACTATCAAGGATTACAAAATCAGCATCTTTGCCTGCTTCTATGCTTCCTTTGCGATCTTCTTCGAAACTGCCTTTGGCTGCCCAAATTGTCATAGACTTCAGTGTTTCTTCCCTGTTTAATGCATTTTCTTTCAGGAAACCGCTTTCGGGATATCCTTTTAAGTCTTTTCGGGCAACAGTTGCATAAAATGTATGTATAGGATATATTTTCTCAATTGGGAAATCCGTACCGTTTATCAACCATCCGTTTTGCTCCAGAAGCTCCTTAAAAGCATACGACCATTTGATGCGTTCCGGCCCTAATCTGTCTTCCGCCCAGTACATATCAGATGTGGCATGTGTTCCCTGCACGGAAGGTATAACAGAATATTTCCCAAATTTATTCATATCCCCGGGATTGATGATCTGGGCATGCTCAATTCTCCAGCGTTTATCATTTTTTCCTTCAAGGAATTCACTATAAATATCAAGTATAACTTTAGCGCCGGAATCACCAATGCAATGCGTGTTTACCTGGTAACCGGCATCAAATGCTTTCTGGCAAATTTCCCGGTAATAATCCGGATGATTGATCAGGATACCGTAATTACCGGGATCATCAGCGTAAGGTTCAGTTAACAATGCTCCTCTTGAACCCAGCGCTCCATCAGCATAAAGCTTAACGGAGCGAACGCTTAAATGGTCAGTTACGTAGGAACCCTTGCCGAGAAAATGTTCAAAATTTTCTTCCGTCGGACTGAGCATGGCATATACCTTCATTTTAAGTTTACCGTCTTTTTGCAGGGAATCTATCAACAATATATCTTCTTTATCCATGCCTGCATCCACAACGGATGTCAAACCTGCTTCAAAGCATTTTTGCTGAGTCATTAGCAAGGCATCCGTTTTTTCTTCCCTGCTCAATTCCGGTATATAATCTTTCAGCAAATCGGCAGCATTATCAATCAATACCCCTGTCATCCGACCGTTTTCATCGAGCAGTATTTCTCCTCCTTCTGTTTTTCTTTCCGGGTTAATGCCCGCCCTTTTTAAAGCTTCCGAGTTAGCAAGTACTGCATGTCCATCTATTCTGGTTAATACAACAGGGTTTTCGGGGAATAATTCATCCAGTTTCGCTTTGTTCGGCCAGGTCTTGTTTTCCCAGTCGTTTTGATCCCAGCCTCTCCCGGTTATCCATTCCGTGTCGAATTTCTGATGATGATGATGAAGTATCCCAAGAATTTCTTCGAAAGATTTTGTATCTGCCAGGTCGGCATTTTTCACCAGGTTCTCACCGTAATAAAAAAAATGACAATGCCCGTCAATAAAGCCGGGAACAATAACTTTACCTATTCCGTTATAAACATTAGGTGCACTGTATTTATTGAAAATATCTGAGGTAGTACCCACTTCAACAACTTTACCATCCTTTACAGCAAAACTTTGAGCAACAGTGAAATTTGAATCAACCGTATAAACTGTTGTACTATATATGATTAAGTCAACTTTTTTTTTCATTTGTGAACAAGATATTAAAACGACTGTTAAACAGGCGATCAGTGATACAAAATTTTTTTTCATCGTACGCGGAATTGTTAAACAGCAAATTTATGAAAATAGCAATGTTGAAAAAAATTATTATTCAGGATTATTATTAAAAATGATTTTCATACTTTTGCTTAAACATTAAAAACAATAACTATGAAAGATAAATTAATCAGCCCAAGATTTATATTTATCGTCTCCGTCATCGTTTTCGGAGCATTTATGAGATTGATACCCCACTGGCCTAATTTCACACCTATTGCTGCTATGGCATTGTTTGGAGGTGCATATTTCTCAAGAAAATACCTTGCATTTGCCATACCGCTGTTAGCTATGTTTGTCAGTGATTTGATACTCGGCATGCATACAAGCATGATCGCTGTTTACGTTGCCTTTGCCATAACCGTGTTAATAGGTTTTGCACTCAGAAGCAAAACCAATGCGGTAAATGTAATCGGTGCTTCCCTGCTGTCTGCAATTGTGTTTTTCCTGATAACCAACTTTGCAGCATGGTTGACAATACCTTTTTATCCAAAAAACTTTGCAGGTTTGATGGAAAGTTATATTGCCGGACTGGCCTTTTTCAACAACGGAGCAATGGGAGTTTCATTTTTTATGAATAATGTGATCAGCACTTTGCTGTTTAGCGGTATATTCTTCGGAGTGTTTTCTTTGGCACAGCAAAGATTCCCGAGACTGGCGAGAGCGTAATTGTAATCCTAAAATCATAATTCCATGGTCCTGGCATGAGTTGGGGCTTTTTTGTTTGGGGTTGATTGGTTTGGAGTTTCAAGCTCAAATTTCAGGTTTCAATTTAATGAGTAAGATCAGCAAAAAAAAATTATGGGAGGATTTACTCAAACAAACCCTCATCTCTTTCTAATAGGAGAATTGAATGCTGGGGAACGATAAAGTATTTTTCTCCTTCGTAAACAATTTCAATGGCGCCTTTTTGCATGAAAATAGCCAAATCTCCCTCCTGGGCCTGCAGCGGAATATATTTTGTTTTTTCATCAACATTTTTCCACGGCTGGTCATCTTCATCGGTTGGTAATGGTATAGGATAACCCGGCCCGGCTTTTACGATATACCCCGAACGTACTTCCTCCTTTTCCTTATAGCCAGGTGGTAAATATAAACCACCCTTGGTTTTTGATGACATGCTTTTGGGCTTCACCAAAACCCTGTCACCTACCACGATAAGTTTCTTTAATTTGTTACTTTCCGATTTTTCCATAATATCAAACAGCTTTCGGAGTTCAAAAATATAAAATGCATTCCAATTATGGTTTCAGAGCATAAAAATATTAGGTACTTTTGTAATTATCAAACGAGAAAAAAATGAAAATTGTTTTTTTTAAACGTCCCAAACCCAAACAGTTCGATTACAGGCCTTTGTATTACGACAAGGAAAAGGAAGAAAGGGAGCAAAGAAAAAAAGAACTTGGAATAACCGACAGTGATGATCATATGGAGCAATTCAGGTCGCAAATCCACAGAAAATGGCGTTATGAAAGGGATGCCCGCAAAAAGCGTACTTCCGATATGCGCACCGTTATCTATCTTATCATTGTCGCATTTTTTATTTACCTGATTTTTTTTACTGATCTTGTTCACAACTTTGTTTCATTTTTT
>CAZTAW010000148.1:0-8281 GCA_964611705.1 uncultured Bacteroidales bacterium | reverse complement strand
ACTGCGATAAAAGATTTTGTTAAGGATTCGTTTGATATGGAAGGAGAATCCGAGATAGAAACCATTGAAGTGGGTAATTATACTCTTTGGATTGAGCAGGGACCATACGCAATTCTTGCAGGTATTGTTGAAGGCAATCCACCGGATGAGTTACGTGAGATATTTAAGCAAGCACTTGAAAATATTCACCTTGATTTCAATCGCCAACTTAACCGTTTTGATGGTGATGTAACACCATTCGAAGAAGATACCAGGCACATCAGCTTATGTCTTCAAAAACAGGCCAAAGCCAAAAAGAAACGACCACCTTACATATTGTTGTTTTTGTTGATCGTTATACTGGCTGCTTTGGGATACTGGATCTATACGGGTATTGAGCAAAACAGAAGATGGGATAATTACATTGAGAAAATAAAATCCAGACCCGGTATCATCGTAACGGAATCAGGTAAACAAGATGGAACAAGATACGTCAGAGGGTTACGTGACCCGATGGCTGAAAATCCCGTTGGTTTTTTATCATTGTATAACTTTGACTCCAATAATATAATAAGCAACTGGAGTTATTATTACTCGCTTGACTCTGCTTTTGTTCTGAAGCGTTTAATAAAAAATCTGAATCCTCCCGATTCAGTTGAAATTTCTTTTAAAAACGGCATATTATATATTCAGGGAGAAGCAGATCCCAATTGGGAAAAAAGGCTAATTGAAGGTGATAATCCGCAATGGGGCATTGACAATATCAATACGGGCGGGCTTAATGTTGATACGGAAAAACGTTTACAGGACCTTATTGACAGCATTGAATCGAAACATTTTGTTTTCCCTTTTTCAGTAACTGATTTAAATCAGAAGCAAAAAGAACTTTTTAAAGACCTTTATCATGAATTGGATGAACTTGTGATTTTGGCAGGTGATAAATATAAAGTTAAATTGCATATAAACGGACATACAACATCA
The DNA here is from genome assembly GCA_964611705.1 of uncultured Bacteroidales bacterium. Lineage (GTDB taxonomy): Bacteria > Bacteroidota > Bacteroidia > Bacteroidales > JAIOZK01 > JAIOZK01. The sequence continues at coordinate 7,321 of CAZTAW010000148.1, read as the reverse complement.
ATTGGTAATGTTGAAGGGAATAAGGAAATGATTGATAAAAGAGCAAGATATTTTGAATCATTGTTACAGCAGAAAGGCTTTGATCCGGCATTACTTGAAACTAATATTCACATTTACGATAATGATAAATTAATGGATGATTATAATCCCAGAAGTGTTACCTTCGATGTAGAATTAAACCAAAAACAAAACGATGATGATTAAAAAGAAAGTATGCATGCTTGGTGCTTTTGCAGTGGGTAAAACAAGTCTTGTACAACGCTTTGTAAATAGCATATTTTCAGAAAAATATCATACAACAATTGGTGTAAAAATTGACCAGAAGCTTGTTGATGTTAAAGAAAAAAAGGTTAACCTTATATTGTGGGATATTCACGGAGAAGATGAGTTCCAGACGGTAAAATCAAGTTATCTTATTGGCGCTTCCGGATATTTTTTGGTGCTTGACGGTACCAGAAAAAACACCATCAATATTGCCGAAAGACTGAATAATGTTGCCAGAGAAACCGCCGGAGACGTTCCATTCATAGCGCTTGTAAACAAATCAGACCTGAAGCCGCAATGGGAGATAAATCAGGATGATATTAACCACCTGCGAGAGAATGGATGGTATGTAATAGAAACAAGTGCGAAGGAAGATATTGCCGTTGAAGATGCCTTTTATGAACTCGCTGCCAGAATGACCTCCTGATAATAAATAGTATGAACAACGAAAAAGGAAATGATCAAAAACTGATATTTCATCTGACTGAACAAGGTGAAATCATTAATTATACCGGAAACTTTAAAAACTTCCTAAAGAAAGAACCAATACTTCATGACCGTATTGTAAATTATTTATACGTATTGGAGGGATTCTTACCATTAAGCCAGGATCTGGTTAACCTTCCAAATATAGAAATAATGCCAGATCTTTATATTAATTTTAAACTCGAAAAAGCTGAAGATTTCATCAGGCTTACCCTCGAAGACAATTCAAAGAGTGTAAGCAGTTATCGCAAAAGTATACAGCGGGCTAATGAAATGTTTCTTCATGGTAACAGCAAAGATTCCATTTTGGATAAAATATATCCTGAAGAGTTGTTTTCGGACACACTTATCAACTTATCTGCTTGTGTCTATGAGTATTTTGGAGAGGGCAGGGGTAGACAGATTTGCAAACAGCCCGGGTGGATAAGTAATACTCATCCCGAACTTTCACAAAACATAGTTCTTGACCTGACGGCATCATTTCCATTTCTGGAATCCTTTTTTCCCTTTTTTGATGAATTCATTGCTCAGAAACAGGAAGGAAAAAAAGAATCGGAACTTTGGACGGAAAATGATAAGGAAGGTAATGAGAAACTGTTGCAGTGTATTGGAATGGTAAAAAACGGTGTTGCCTGGATAGTGCTCGTCTCGCATGAAACAGTGCTGGTAAGAGACAGAGGTATCCTGCAAAAAGCCAGGGAACAAAAACTGTTTACCGAACAACTCGAAAAAGCAAAAAAAGAACTACAAAAGTTACTAAGCTTTAAAGATCAGTTTGTTAGTATTGTTTCACATGATCTTCGGTCTCCGGTTTCAAGTGTTGTTTCCGCAACCGACATGATGCTTACGGACGAAGATTTCAAGCAATCAATTAACGAGTTATATCTTGAATTTCTGGAAACCATTAACAAGGATATGAAGTTATTACTTGATTATAACGAGAAACTCTATTACTGGTCGAACCTTCAATTGGGTAAATTTAAACTTGAAAAGAAAAAACTTGACCTGAAAAGCATGATCAAGGATACCAAAAACCGGTTTCATGATAAAGCAAAAAGTAAGAATATTACTATTAAAACATACATTTCAGGAGATTTTATGATCAATGCGGACGAATCACTCTTTGCACAGGTAATGACAAATTTAACCAACAATGCATTGAAATTTACACCCCCTGCTTGCACGGTCACACTTTCAGTGAAAAAGAAAAATAATGATATACTGGTTTCCGTAGCTGATACTGGTATCGGTATCAAAAAAGAAGTGCAGAAAAGTCTTTTTAGAGGATATGTGAAGGAACATTCCGATGGTACAAACGGAGAAAAAGGTTCAGGATTGGGATTGGGGATATGTAAAAGAATATTGGACGCACATGGATTTTCGATTAAAGTTGAAAGTGAAATAAATAGAGGAAGTAGCTTTATTGTCATTATACACGACGAAAACAAATAATTCTACAGCATAAAAGGAATTACCGCTTTTCGGTTTTCAGGGTAGTTTTCAAAGTGATTTTGATACCACTGGTGATGATGCAAAGCTCGCGGAAGAAGATTTGCAATCGTCCAAACAGCAAATGATAAAGCTGGCAAGCACCAGGTCATCAGGGCAAAACCTATCCATTCCACAATTTCTCCAAAATGATTGGGGCAGGAGATGTATTCGAACAAACCGCCTCTGGGTATCATATAGCCTTGGGTTTTGGATTTTCTCAAATTGATCAGCTTTTGGTCCGAATACATATTGATATACATTCCTGTCAAAAATATTGCAATTCCGGCTATAAACCTTGGATCTGACAGCCATAAAAGGGGGTAGGATGCAGATAAAAAACCAAAAAAATATCCGTTAAAAAATCCATTGAATAAGTTGAAAAATAATGCAAAAACCATGATCACCAACGGCATTTTTTTACCTCTTGTATTAATTCGTAAAGGAAAAACAACAACACGGTTGAAATAATGTACCGTCCAGCATGAAAAGAATATCCATATCGGAATGCCGGCCTTATCAGGGCCTGTCAAAAACAGAAAGCCAAAAACAAAAAGCGCTGGCAGTTCCATAATGATCCATCCGGTGCGATTGTTGATCATCGGACCCCAGTTTGATTTGCTGTGTCTTCCATAAGGGGCCGTAATTTTTAACAGAATCGGAAACAGCATAATAGCAAAAGCAATCCAGGTGTATAATGCAATATAAAATGTTTGAGGCGTGATCATTTTAAATAATGGTTTTGTTTGAACCAAATGTAGGTATCCCTGATGGTTTTCCGGAGCGGTCGTGGACTGAATCCCAGTTCTTTTGCTGCTTTAGAGTGATCAATAAAACGATTCCCTGTTTTAAGGATCTTTAGCGATTCGAAAGTGTAAAGAGGGTCTTCATTTTTGAGCATTGCGCAGAACGAAATAAACGGCACGCCGGTTTTAGCAAGAAAATCAGGAATTATGTTTGTTTTAATGGCTTTGCCGTTTTGATTGGCCATGATTTTTGCAAAATCAGCAAGTGAAGTCCATTGACCAGCTAAAATATATCGGTTTTTGTTTTTGCCTTTTTGTATGGCATTAATGGCAGCATTTGCCACATCACGAACATCAACCCAGTTATACCCGCCCTTCACAAGACCAGGTAACTGATTCGTATATAATTTTAGTTGAAACTGTCCCATCAGGGATGGCTTGAAATCAAACGGGCCGATGATGGATGTGGGATTTAAGACTATGATTTCCAAATTGCCATTGTTTTCTAAAAGTAATTTCTCTGCTTTCGCTTTGGCATATTCGTATGTAAAAGTGCTTTTGGTAATAAGCGGACGGTCCTCCGTAAGTTTCTTATCAAGCGGATGCTGCTGAAGTGTATGTATTGAACTCAGGTAAATCAGACGTTTTACGTAGTTTTTTTGACAGGCTTTTAATACATGTTCCGTGCCACCCAAATTGACGGGAAAAATTTTGTTTTTGTCTTTTGAATTGATTGATATAACAGCCGCCAGGTGGAACACAGTTTCACATCCCTTAACCAGGTTGGCAACATCCTGATAATGAGTAATACTTCCTTTAATTTCTTCAATGTTCAATTCTTGAATTGCCTCATTGTTGCGATGGATCAATGCCCTTACCTCATATCCTTTCTCCTGAAGCTGTCGGCATAGATTTGCTCCCAGATGACCGTTTGCGCCGGTTACGGCAACTTTCATAAGTGTTTGTTTTTAACTGGCAAATTACAAATTTTTAATTGACTAAACATAATCTCTTTTCTTTTGTTTAATAGTAGTGATAAAGATTGGTTTTCATATCGTCTTGGCTTTTTTCAGTTTACAAACTTTATCCCCAAATAAAAATGCAGGTATGGAGAATGGTAATTATAAAACAGCAACTTTCGGAGCAGGATGCTTCTGGTGCTCAGAAGCTATATTTGAGGATGTGAAAGGTGTATTTGATGTTATTGCCGGTTATGCGGGCGGTCATGTTGAAAATCCTTGTTATAATGCAGTTTGCAGCGGGGAAACAGGTCATGCGGAGGTAGTTAATATCACTTATGATCCATCCATAATTGCATTTGAAGAATTACTTGCAATATTCTGGAAAACCCACGATCCCACAACACTTAACAAACAAGGCGCTGATGTAGGTACACAATATAGGTCGGTGATCTTTTACCATGATGAAGAGCAAAAAGAAACTGCTGAGCGCATAAAAAATGAACTGAATGAATCAGGAGCATGGGATGATCCTATTGTAACGGAAATAAGACCTTATTCGGTATTCTACATTGCTGAAGATTATCATCAGAATTATTATGAGAAAAACCCTTATCAGGGATATTGCCAGTTTATTATTGGCCCGAAAATGGAAAAATTCAGGAAAGTGTTCAGGGATAAACTGAAAGATTAGCGTGACCCTTTTTTTTATTCAAGTTGCTCCCTGAGCATGCGAAAGTTAATAAAAACCCTATGGAGAACAGGGGGTAAGGTTATCATGAATTCTTTCCTTTTGAATATCTTTTTATCAATCATTCTGTTCACGCTACTAAACCATTTGTTTTTAGTTTTTAGTCTGATATTATTAATCGGCTTAAGATCGAGCCAATCTATTGTTTTGTTGATTAATTTACCACCACAGGATCGTGCTTTGATTGTAAATTTTTCTGTATTTGCTTTTAAATTAGCTTTGTGTGCTTTAGGACCAAAAGATTCAACATTTAATACATAATCGAGCAAAAGTGTTAATTTGATTTTTTTCCGAAGCTTGTTAAAAAATGAATCTATTTTCTCGATCACTGGAATTACTCTGATTTCAGAGCTTTTAAAAACGGCCACACCGGATGTGGTGACTATCTGCCATTCCATAACTCTTTTTTCCACAAACATATCTTTATGAATTGTTTTATGATTGCTCTGAAAATTGTTCTCCTCCGGTTCTTCGGCATCGAATATGTTTTCCATATTTGTATACATCCGGTTTAACTTGGTTGTAAACCACTCACTTACTTCTGTTTTCCAAATTGATGCAGATGGTTTAAGTGGAAAACCATTTATATTATTTCCGGTATTGTTTTCTTTCTGGAAATGATTTCTGCAATTCATCCGGTTTCTTTTTTTAAGTTTTCTTATTCCGGGATAGGCATCTGGTTTGGATTTGTTTTTTGTATGCATTTTCATAAACTTAAATATTTTACTGTTAGCTTAAAAATTTTATGCGGCGATTAAATCAAATTGCCCCATGATTAAAATCACATCACAATGATATTAAATTTAGTATACTGATAACAAGTGTTTTAAGTTTTTAGTTTTCATTTAACTAAAGGTTTAAGTTTCTTAATTAAGTAAACTTAAATGATACTTAATAAGCTTAATTATTTACTTAATTACTTGACTTTTAACTTAAAAATATTGTAACTTTGCTTAAAATTCTATTCAGGCATGAATTTCAGGTATACATTTATCGAAAATGATTATGAAGTTATTCTCAGGAATGCCGAATCACTCATTCCGGGAATTGATAAAGTAGTAGCCATTTATTTTGATCAGTCTTCCGGTCAGCTTCAATCCAGGGTAAAAGACAAAAACGGATCAAATGGTGTTGATCATCTTTCGATGGGTGACCAGATAGAGTTTGTTGCACAAATGAGGGTGGAGAAGCTGAAATACAATTGGCTAAATAGATCGGATTTACCTTTTGAGTTGCATAAGCGAGGGGAAATTGTTAAAGAGATTTTCGGGGAAATGGAAAATACTGTGCTGTTATTACGTTTTTTCAATCCCAATGATAAACTTTCGGATTTGGTTTATATTTACTTTAAGCCCAATCTAAGCAACTTTGGTTTGTTCGCATCTCATAAACTATTAAGCACTGAAAATAAAAGCATTATAGCATCTTTGTTATATAATTCATTTAAGACCCTTATTGACCTAAACCGCCAGAATAAATCACTTTTTGAGACAATCAATGAAAATACAAAATCCGTGATTCGAACAGCAGCATCTCTTAAAGAACAGCTTAATCAAACGCATACTTCTTATGGTGAGAGTCTGCTTAATCTCAGCAGGCAATACCTGAAAGAAATGGGCAGGACGAATGGAAAGAGCTATATTTTAACTGAGGATGCTGCTGAAAAGATCAAGCATTTCAACGGTAACATAAACCATTTGTATTCAATTATTAAGAATGCTTTAATTTATGTAGATAATTTGTACTTTGACGAAAAAAGAAAGGAGATAGAAATCAATGAATGGGAAATCAATACAGATAACTACCAGGTTAACAACGAATCAGATACCTCAGGTACAGCCCTTATGGAGGAGAAATATGTAAAGACCGTAACCTTACTTGATAAACTTGAGAACGCAGCCCGCACTGTTTTAAGCAATAATGGCAGGTTAACTGGCCTTAATGTCGGAAAAGCTTGCCCTACTTCTATTACGGCCCCGGCAATTACAGATGCCCTTAGAAAACATAAGAAAAAGATAATAGTTCTTTTCAACAAATACCCTGATAAGTGGGAAGTGATCAGAAACAAATTTAAGCCTGTAAAAAATATTACAGTAGCTTAAAAGACAATGAATTAATGCGACATACCTCATCTAATGATTAATTTGTTGCAACCGGAGACATGTATTCATCTTCTACAGATGATTCATCTTTATTACCTGATGCCCATCCATCCGGATATTTTTTCATCATGGCTTTGAATACCGCAATTTTACATTTCCCTGACATCAAGAAAAGCCCCTGATTCATAATTTTTTGCTTTGTTGAAAGTGTTTACAAGTATTTGTGCGGCTTTATCCGGTTCCGGCATATCGCTTGTTCCCTTTGCTGCTTTCAGTCTGCTAATGCTCGGAAAACGTTCATCTTCAGGTAATCTGGAGATATATTTCTGCATTTTGGTATCTACCAATCCCGGGGCAACAGAGCTGAAATGTATTTCAGGAAGCTCTTTGCTATACAGTTCTATCATCATTTTAAAAGCTGCTTTGGAAATGGCATATGCATTCCACCCTCTGCTTCCGCTAACGGCTGCACCTGAAGAAATGGCTACCACCTGCTTAACATCACACATTTTTATGGCCGCATCA
>CAZTAW010000147.1:0-8335 GCA_964611705.1 uncultured Bacteroidales bacterium | reverse complement strand
GTTTTAATTTCTCATTCCTTTAATAACATTAAACCTGATAATAAAAACCAGCGGAAAAACAAATGCCAGCAATGTCATTATAATAACAACAATTCCCTGGTTGATGAAATAACCCGGGTCCAATGAAAACGGGATTATGGGCTCAACATTGAATTGTTCTATTGCCTCGGCTGCCTTACCGCTAAGATGTATCGGATTGAAATGGAAGTAGAGGTTGATCGGAATACCGGCTGCGATACCGGCTACAGTTCCTATTATTCCAATGATGAGTGTTTCGAATAAGACCATTGTTGTCAGCTTTATTTTTCTCATTCCAACCGCAACCATCACGGCAAACTCCCTTTTTCTTTCCATGGTCATCATCATAATGGTTCCCAGAATTCCGAAAGCTATGATCAGGTAAAGGATTCCCAGCATAAAAATTCCGCCTGCATTATCCGCCTGTATCTCTTGCAGTAATTCGGGCATCATTTCTTTCCAGTTCATAACTTCATAGTCGCTTCCCAATGTTGATTTAAGGTTATTCATAGTCCGGTTCATGATTTCCGGGTTATCCAGCATAATAGCGAGAGAAGTAAGCATGTTGTAAGCACCATATAAAAACTGTGATTCTTTCAGCGACATGTAAATGGTTTGTTTGTTCATTTCCGGATTTGGAAACTCAAGTATTCCGCGTATAGCATATTCACCTGCTGCTGTAATTCAATGGTATCGCCAATATCAACATTCAGGTAATCGGCAAGCTTACTGCCAACCAGTATTCCTTTATCGCCGGATTTCAGATACGCACCTTTTTTGATGTTCTTATCAAGCCTGGTCATTGCAGCTTCTTCTTTTGGGTTTGTTCCGATAACGGCTGTTCCTTTTGTATGGTTGCCCGAAGAAGCCAGCGCAAAAGACTCAAGCCTCGGAATGACATGGGTTATATTGGATTGCGAATGAATGACATTTTCAACTTTGCTGGAATATTCAAAGGTGTTGTTAATGGATTTGTCTTTCCAGTATCCTGCTTTATGTACCTGCAAATATCCGGTGTAAAAAGAAACGGCATTTTGTACCATGTTGTCGTAACTTCCAAGTTGCATTGAACGCATAACCAATGCTAGCAATACGGCAAAGAAGACGCTTGCAGTCGTAATCAGTGTTCTTTTTTTATTACGCCATAGATTACGCCATGCTATTTTTAAAATAGTAAACATAAATGATGCTTATTAAAATGGTTATCTTACTCTTTTCATGTTCCGGATTGAGAAAAATGATGGTTTCAGTTTAACATTGTACTCCATATCAATAAAATCCAATACGGTTTTCTGACCCTCTTTGTCTACGGGTATCATTTCCATATGGCTTGGAAGTTTACGGTCTCCCATTTGTTTGATATCAGACATGAATTCTTTGTTGATCAATTTGCCGTCCTCATCATAATAAAGCGCCTTGAGTTCGTAATATTCCTCTTTGCTTATCCACAATATGATCTTACCCCAAACAACGGCTGCATCGGGTTTTGGGTTGAACCTGATTTTCCAGCATTCGTAACCTTCGATGGTATCATTACCGATGATCTCGTGTGTATAATCATCAACCATTGAGGAGACTTTTACAAGGTCGTTATTGGTAAAATCCGATCCCATCCAGGATTGCATCATCATGGAAGGTGGAATTTTGATCATCCTGTCAATGTTGGGCATGTAATTCCACATGTCCTCATTCCTTTTGAGGAATACCTGTCCTTCTTCTCTTGCAGGAGCAGTAATGTAAATGATATAATAATCCGTTCCAAGCGACCAGACCTTCATTGAAATTTCACGTTTCCAGGTTGGTCGGATAATCTTCATTTTCATTGTTCCTCTGCTTGATTTGCCATTTAACTTGTCCGTGGCTTTTTGCACGACCTCTTTGGCTGTAGTTTTTTGCTGAGAATATGATTCATTTATATGTAATCCACTTATTCCCAGCATTAATACAAAAATAACTGCAACTTTTCTCATGATAATTTAATTTATATAATGTTGAATTACGTACTCTTTAATCTCATCAACCGGGAAATTATTCGGGTCCATCACATAATTTAAACATAGCCCATCCATAAATGCACCAAAAATCATGGCTTGCATTTTCGGATTATCATGCTTTTTTCTTTTATAGAATTTTTCCATTATTAAAAGCGTAGTATTAACCAGATTCCGGTATTTGTGCTGCAAAATTTTAAATACAGTTGGCTGTAAAGCCAGCGACATATAAAGTTTCCAGTAGTTACTTCTGTTTTTCATTTCATTAAAAACGCTTTCGATAAAATAGCGGAATTCTTCATCCGTGAGATTTCCGTCTTTGTCGGGATCGAAATAATCCATGAATTCATCAATTCCGGATTGCAGGATTTCCATCAGAAGTTTTTCCTTGCTTTCAAAGTAGTTGTATAACAACCCTTTGGATATGCCGGCTTTGTCTGCAATTTTGCTTATGGAGGTGGGATAATATCCTTCATTGGCAAACAGTTCAATGGCTGTTTCCATGATGAGTTTCTTTTTGTTTTCTCTGATATCTTCATATTGTTCAGGTGTTCTGGGTGACATAACAACTTGGTTTTTGTATGAACGTTCAGTCAATAATTTTTCAAAAAAAACAACCAGGTTTTTTGGTTGAACGACCGGTCAAAGATAATGTGATTTTCAGTTCATGTCAAGTGAATTCATGATTTTTTTGTTAAATTTTTATGAATTTTATGTATTGGGTTGATAAAGAGGGAAGATGGTATTATGTTGCTGTGATTTTTTGCATTGCTTTTTCGATCTCCTCATGCTTTTGTGTACCCAGCAGTATTTTCTTTCCTGATTTCAGTATAAGTCTCAACCCCATTTTACCATTTACGTTAATTGCTTTTCCTCCTTTTCTGCGGATTGAAAAGCGATACCCCCAACCTCCGAATTCTTTGATTGGATTGTATTGAGTAACCTGCCAGCTTTCTATTTCTTCGGGTTTTATCTTTTTAAACTTCATCACAGGGAAAAGACGGTAATAGATTCCATCTTTTCTGATTTCGGTGATCATCTTAAACATAATGATCAATACAATCGGGAACAGGGCAATGAGACCAATTAAAATTAGACCTGTATCGCTCACCGGTCTGTTTCCGAAGGGGGTACCTAAAATGATCTGCTGAATGATACCCCAAATCCAGATACCTAATATTATAATAAGGATCAGTATGACCCATATTTGTTTGAATTTCTGCGTTTCTCTGAAAATTATTTCTGACATTTTGTTGAAAGCTTTAGTTGATCAGTTGAACAAAAAACTATTCCCGATGTTTATTTGGTGTTTAGTTTGAAATCAAAGATAATAAAAATGTCGAAACAAGTTGTAATAATCGGTGCAGGATTTTCTGGCATATCTGCAGCAAGCTATTTGGCTAAGCAAGGGCGCAAGGTGCGTGTTCTTGAAAAACATGATCATGCTGGTGGAAGGGCAAGGAAGTTAGTTAGAAAAAAATGGGTTTACATTTGATATGGACCCAAGCTGGTACTGGATGCCTGATGTTTTTGAACGCTATTTTGAGCACTTTGGTAAAAGTGTTTCCGATTATTACGAGTTGAAAAGGCTTCTCTTATCCTGTCGAGCTATATGAAACATGCATTTAATATTTTGTAAGTCATGAAAAAGTTAATTTTATTAATAAGCTTTTTATTTATTTTCCCAATGCTTTATGCCCAAAATAATGCATTAGAGACAGCGGGGGGGGAATTATTTCCTGGTAAACACCGATTGCGATTGGTTAAATCTTTATCATAAAGTAAAAGATTATTCAACTGAAAATACTACTTTGCTTGCATATAAAGGAGCTACCGAAATTGCATCTGCATCCTGTATTAAAGGAGCACTGAATAAACTCAGGTATTTCAAGCGTGGTAAAAATTCGTTTGAGGAAGCGGTTCAGGATGATCCTGACAACCTTGAAATACGCTTTCTGCGATATGCTGTTAAAATAAACGTACCCGGATTTTTAAATTACAATGATTATGCAGTGGATGAGGATTTCATTATACAAAATATGGATGCATATATTCAACAATCCAATTTTTCGGAGATATCTATGAATATTGCTAATTTTATGGTTGAACATGGAAAGTTCTCAGAAGAGGAGAAAAAGTATATCAGGAATTTATTGAACAAAAAGTAAAATATAAATGATTGAAGAACAGGTAATATTGGTTGATAAAAATGACAATGTGCTTGGTACGATGGAAAAAATGCAGGCGCATGTTAAAGGTGTTTTACACCGGGCATTTTCTGTTTTTGTTTTTGATAAGGAAGGAAAACTCATGTTGCAGCGCCGGGCGCTAACTAAATATCATTCGCCCGGACTCTGGACCAATACCTGTTGCAGTCACCCGCGGAAAGACGAAATAACAGTAGATGCTGCTCACAGAAGGCTTGTTGAAGAAATGGGTTTTGATTGTGATCTGGAAAAAGTGTTTGATTTTGTGTATAAATCGGATGTGGGGCAGGGGCTTACAGAACATGAATTTGACCATGTTTTTGTAGGTTATTTCAATGAGCAACCCGATATTAATCCCGAAGAAGTAGATTCATGGAAAAATGTTTCATTGGAAGAAATTGAGAAGGATATGGATAAAAATCCGGAAAATTATACGGTGTGGTTCAGGATAGCTTTTCCCAGGGTTAAAAAATATTATTATAATGTAAATTTCTTATGATTCGGAGCAACTATTTTGTAAATTAGCCTCAAACATGATATATATACTATTATGAATATGAAAACAGTAATAAAGATATTTGTTATTAGTTTCCTGACCTTTGTTTTGTCTATTTGCTGCTTTTCACAAAATAAAGAAAACAAATGCAAAGTGCTTGTACCTGGTCTGAAAGGAGAATATGTAGGAAAATGCAAACGGGGACTTGCTCACGGACCCGGTATTGCCAAAGGCAAAGATGAATACGAAGGACGATTTAGAAGAGGCCTGCCGCAGGGTGAAGGTACTTATCTCTGGGCAAATGGCGATATTTACGAAGGTGACTGGAAAGAAGGAATGCGGCATGGATACGGTAAAATGTCAACTGTAATTGATGGTAATGATACCATTCTGAATGGCTACTGGGTAGATGACGAATTTATCGGCGAAAGGAAAAACCAGGTAAGATACAGGGTGATCACAAGAAGAAATATTGACCGTGTTAATTTTGTTCAGAAAAGCAGGGAAGGCAATACCATTTACATCAACTTTTACCGGGGAGGTACGCATTACCCGGTGAATGAATACATGATACTCGGAAGCAGCGGGAACGAATTTAATTTAGGCCTGACAAGGGGATACGAGAAAGTTGAATTTCCCTTTCATGCTATTATTGATTTTACAGCTTATGCCAAGCTGGTAAAAAGGTTGATGCAATACAAGCTTGAGTTCGAGATTTTGGAAAGCGGTACCTGGGATGTTTTTATCTGGATTTGATCAGGCTATTTTTTCTTTTTTTTGTTTTCGCTGGTCATAATCCTGGTCATAGTCGGAAACATCAATACCGGTTTCACCAATTTTATATCCTTTGCTGTTCCTGCCCGTTTTCACGATATTTTTCCCTTCGCAAGCGCTGATGCCTGTCCATTTGCAATTCTGGCAGTGCAGTGTTCCGTTGATCTGAATACCCCAGCATTCATCTGTTGAAAGATATGTAGTATCTATTTTACGCATAACAACTGATTTTTTTCAAAGGTAAAAAAACTACGTATACAATAAACCTAAATGTAATTTATATGTATTCTGAATTAGAATCATGGAATCGGGATGGGATGTTTTTTTTATCAGAATATAAATCTTGAATAATGTTTCAAGAATAGTTTATTCATTGGTTTATTTAAATCCTGAGAAAGATTTGGGATGATTCAACATACATATTTGGTTTAAAAATCTTATTTTTGGTAAATAACATTAAACCATAGATTGGATGGACGGGATTATGGACAGGCCATATTATTTTAACAGAAACATTGCCAACAGGATCAAGGTTATCCTGGGGATTAGTCTGGGTTTTTTTCTTTTTCTTGTACTTTTCAATCCTTTTGAGTTTAATAATATAGAAGAAGGAAGCAAAGTATATTATTTTCTTGGCTTTGGACTGTTTACGATGCTTGTTTTGGGTTTGGATATGTTGGTCTTGCCGAACATATTCAACCGGAATTTTCTTCGTACAAAATGGAAGGTCAAACACGAAATCGTATGGAATGTATGGATATTACTTAGTTTGGCTGGTAGTTATTATGGATTTATCTGCATTACAAAAATTTTACCTGTAACTTATGAAACCCTTATAAATTTGTTTTTGCTGGCTTTGTTGCCTGTTGTTGTATTGATAACTATAAATCAGGATGCAGCTCTGAGAAGATATCTCGGGAACGTAATCGAACTGAGTAAAAAACAAAAGAGCCTTGAATCTGCAAATCAGGAATTACCATTGATGCATAGTTTTATTTCAGATAATAAAAAAGAAAAGCTTGCAATAGATCTTCGTGATTTGTTATATTTCTCATCAACAGGAAATTACGTTAATGTGGTATGGTACAGGGAGGATGCTGTTAAAAAGAAGCTGATCAGGGGAACCATACAGGAAAACATTCAACCCCTTTCAAAAATTGAGTTTATTACGCAAGTACATCGTTCATACGTGGTAAATATCAATATGATTAACTCAATTTCCGGGAATAGTAAAAGTGGATTTAAATTGCGTCTTAAACATACTTTGGAAGAGATTCCTGTTTCAAGACGTTTTATTAAGAAAGTAAGATTGTTGCACTCGCGCCAAAAAATAATTTTTTAACCATCATTTAATCCGATAATTCATGAATTTCATCCCGAATTGTTGCACTATGTCCCGGAAAGTCTTTTGTTGTCACTATAAACTTACAATTATCCCTTTTTGTTAATTAAGTGTAAAATAATGGATAACATTGCGTTGTAGTTTAAAAAGTATAAAATCATGAATGCACTTTTAATTTATCCAAATTATCCGGATACATTTTGGAGTTTTAAACATGCTTTAAAATTTGTAGATAAAAAAGCAGCCAATCCTCCACTTGGCTTAATTACAATATCAGCTATGCTGCCTGAAACCTGGAATAAAAAACTGGTTGATATCAATGTAGATAAATTAAGACATAAACATATTGAATGGGCTGATTTGGTTTTCATCAGCGCGATGAATATTCAAAAGAATTCGGTGAAGGAGGTTGTAAAATTGTGCAAATCACATAACAGAAGAATTGTTGCAGGTGGCCCGCTCTTTACCGAAGAACCTGAGAATTTTTCTGAAATTGATCACCTGATATTAAACGAAGGTGAAACTACATTCAGGAGGTTTTTAAATGACTTTAATCAAGGTAATCCACGGCATATTTATGAAACCGGTGAATTTCCGGATCTGAAGCAATCACCTCTTCCTGATTTTTCATTGCTAAACTTAAAAAAATATGCTTCAATGAATGTGCAGTATACAAGAGGATGTCCGTTTAATTGTGAGTTTTGTAATATAACCTCCTTGTTTGGCAGAAGTGTTCGGTTTAAATCTTCAGGGCAGATAATGAGAGAAATCCAGTTGCTTTATGACCTGGGTTGGAGAAGTAATATCTTTATAGTAGATGATAATTTTATTGGTAATAAACGACAGCTAAAACTCGACTTATTACCCAAATTAATAACCTGGATGCAGGATAGAAAATACCCTTTTGATTTCTCAACCGAAGTCTCAATTAACCTGGCTGATGATGAGGAGCTTTTGAATTCGATGAAAAAATCAGGTTTTACCAGTGTATTTGTCGGAATTGAAACACCTGATGAGAAATGTTTGGCTTCCTGTAATAAAAATCAGAATGTTAGCAGAAATCTGCTTGCTAATGTAAACAAAATACAATCGTTCGGAATACAAGTGACTGCCGGGTTTATTGTTGGTTTTGATAATGATAAACCGGATATTTTTCAACGACAAATTGATTTTATTAATAAGAGCGGCATTGTGTCATCTATGGTTGGGTTACTTAATGCACCAAGAAAAAGTATGCTTTATCAAAGACTAAAAAAGGAAGGAAGAATTACAAATGATATGACGGGAAACAATACAGACTTTTCCATTAATTTTATCCCGAAAATGAATAAGGAAAAATTACTGAACGGTTACAAAAGAATACTTAATGAAATATACTCCAGCAAACAATATTACAAGAGGATAAAAAGATTGCTTTATCGTTTCGAACCCAATCAATTAAGCAGCTCAAGGCTTAACCCAACTTGAAAATTTCAACCGGTTTTTTCAACAAACCCAAAAATCTTGG
>CAZTAW010000146.1:2885-8393 GCA_964611705.1 uncultured Bacteroidales bacterium | reverse complement strand
TAATTATCACATTTGAGCTTTCTCAGCAATCCTCGCATGGCCGGACTTTCAATATAAAAACATCCGTTGGTTTCCGCATTTTTAAGTTGTTGTTTAACTTTCGGGTCTTGTTTAAATCGTTTAACCTGATGTATATCAATATCAATTCCCTGATTTCTTTTGATGATCTCCGTGCTTTCGTTGATATGACCTATCCCGCGCTGGCTGAGGATATCCAGTTTTTCAAATCCGATATCTTCGGCAACATACATATCCCATTGGGTTGTAGGAAATCCCTTTGGAGGAAGATCAAGCGCGGTATAGTAATTAATCGGTTTTTCGGAAATAACTACACCGCCCGCATGTATGCTTCGCATATTCGGAAAATCAACCATCATTTGGGCAAAAGCATGAATGGTTTTTGTTATGTGGTTGTTTTTGATGTGCTTATGCGGTTCGTTGGCCAGGTCATCAATTTCCGCTTTGGGCAAACCGTATACTTTTCCAAGTTCGCGGTAAATTGATTTTCCACGGAAAGTGGTTATGGTACCCAGCAGGGCAGTATGTTCCCGTCCGTATTTTTTAAAGATGTAATCCTGCACAGCATCGCGGTCTTTCCACGAATAATCTATGTCGAAATCGGGTGGGCTGCTGCGGTGCGGATTAATAAATCGTTCAAAATACAGGTCAAGCTCTATGGGATCAACGTCGGTTATCTTCAGACAATAAGCAACGATGCTGTTGGCACCGCTGCCTCTTCCTACATGATAAAATCCCCTTGACATGGAATAACGGATGATATCCCAGGTGATCAGAAAATAGGCCAAAAAGCCCAATTTATCAATAACTTCCAACTCATGAAACATACGCTCTACGGCTGTTTGATTGTATTTGCCGTAACGGTATTCCAAACCCTCCATTGCAAGTTTCTCAAGAAGTCTTTTGTCTTCGACACGACTGCCTGTATAAGTTTCTTTGTTTTTTATGCTTTGATAATCAAAATGAATGCTGCAGTTTTCAATGAACTTTTCCGTATTGCGGATAATTTGCGGGAAATCTGCATATTTTTTTAAAAGATCATCCTGCTGAATGAAGGTTTCATCCTTTTCGGCAAGCTGCCCGGGTTTTAATTTACTGATCAGCGTATTATGCCCGATGGCACGGAGGTTACGGTGAAGGTAATACTTTGTTTCATCCTGAAAGCTTATCGGGTGCCATATTAATAATTTTGAATGATCGTTTCTGAATTCAGTGGAATAAGTCTTACGCAATTGAGCAGGCTTAATCCCGATGAACTCATTTTCTTTGAGGCTTTTGGATGATTTTTTCCCGAAAGGATAAACTACATAGGCATTTTGAAATGGTCGGGGGGTAACTGGTAATTTTTTTTTGCTCAAATTATGGCAGGTAAGAAATTCATTCAACTCCTGGAATCCTTGGTTGTTAGCGGCAATGCCGGTAAACAGCAATTCATCATTATTCCTGAATTCAATACCGGCAAGGGGCTTGATCTTTTGTTTGTTACATTCTTTAACAAAGTCTAATATTCCTGTGGAGTTATTGATATCAGTGAGGCATAAAACTTCGGCTCCATGTTGCCGGGTTTTCGCAACGAGTTCATCAACCGGTATGGTTCCGTGGCGGAGGCTGTAATATGAGTGTGCATTCAGAAACATTTGATTAGCAATTAATCAAGACCGTATTACCTAAAATACATAATTCTTTGATATCGGGAGATGCCTGTAAAATTTGGTTGATAAAAGAAAAAGAACCCACTTCTTCACTTTAGCCCTCTGATGGTGGCTTTTACATAAAAAAATACTCAAAAAGTAATCACCAAACCTTCTTCGGTTTCTTCTTTTTTGATGATGTCTTTTTCATTGATACGATTAAGGAGAATATCAGCCAGGCCGCTGTCAAAATCTTCTTTTTCAAGTATCATAATTGAAGAGGGCTTAACATCCGGTTTCATAAACACTTTGCGTAATAGTTCAGCCTTTTCAAGATAAGACTCTTTGGTAAGCTTGTATAATTGGTTTTCAATATCTTCCTGTCCTTCGCAAAGCTCAAAACCTATTTGTTTGTTAAAGCGTTGTGCCCTTTTGTTGGTTTTCATAATATGTGCAAATCCTTCAAGACCAAGATTTTTAATAAAAAACTCTCCTAATATCAGGAATCCTATAACAGGTATTGCTGTGTTTCGTACTTCCTTATCCCAGAGAAAAATCCCGGCTTCCATACTATTCTTATCCCAGTCAATGTTTTTAACATTCCCAAGCCCAATCTTTCGTCCCTTATAGTATATCATGGAATAAATGTTATTGTTGTTGTTAATGGAGTCAAACCATTTCTTTTGCATTTCGGGAGTAATGTGTTCCCGGTATTCCATGTACTGGCTGATATCTTCAGAATTACGGTGCTGACGCACCAGTTCGATATCTTCTTCTTTTAGTCTTTCGAGTACTACATCTTCAAATTTTAGTTTCATGACAATATTTTTTTTATTGAGTATGGTGGTTTTTTATTCTGTACCATGTAAATCCTGCTCAGGTATTCGCCAATAATGCCCAAACAAAACAGAATCAGGCTTGTTGAAAACATAATTCCTACGATGATGGAAGTATATCCAAGCGGTACATCCAGTATTAATTTTAATAAAATGTAATAGATGGAAATGATAAAGAAGATGATGGATGCGAAAAATCCGCCATAAACCATCAGTTTTAGTGGTATGGAAGTATAATAAATAATGGCGTTGGCCACATACCTGAAAAGTGAGAAAGTATTGTAGCCTGATTTCCCGGCAGGTCTTTTCATGTGTTTAACTTCCACCCATGAGATATTATCGGTATACCAGCGTAGCAATTCATCAATGTAAACAAAATAGTGATGATGCTGCAGAATTTTTTCAATCAGTTCTCTTGTGATAAGCCGCAGGGATGAGCCTTCACTTTCCCTTTTCAGCAAGCGCTTGATTGATTTTTTTGCATAGCGGCTTCCCATATTTCTTACATAAGAATGTTGTTTTTTTTTGTATGCACCATAAACCAGGTCGGTTTCATGTTCTTCTTGTGAATCAATTAATTTAACGATTTCTTCGGGAGGGTTTTGCAGGTCATCATCAATGGTGATCAGGTAATCGCCTTTGGCAAAATGAAATCCGCAAAAAGTGGCATTGTGCTGCCCGAAATTGCGGCTGAGCTTGATTACCGTTACGTTTTCTTCATCTTCTTGTTTGATCTGCTGTAGTTTTTTCCAACTGCCGTCCATTGACCCGTCATCCACAAAGATCACCTCAAATGTTTTTCCCAATTTATCAAAAACAGATTTAATCCTTTGAAATAGCTCATCCAGCATGGATTCACTATTAAATACAGGTGTTATGACTGAGTAATCTTTTTTCTTTTCCATAGTCAGAAAAAGTTCTTATGAGATATCCTCCGAACAGCTTTAGTTATAAATAACAAAGAAAGATACAAAAAATTATCCGCCCCCCAAAATTATATTTGTTCCGGTGATCCATCTTGAAGCATCGGAAAGATAAAAAACAACTGCGTTGGCAACGTCTTCTGGCTCTCCTAATCCGAGTGGTTGTTTTTCTTCAATTTGTTTGATCACCTCTTTTGATAATTTCTTTTTCGTGTCATCAAGCATGGGGCCTTTCACGAAAGCCGGCCGCAAACAATTTACACGTATTTTTCGGGGGGCCAGTTCAAGGGCCAGTACCCGGGCATAACCTTCCAGGGCAGCTTTTGACCCTACATATAATGATCCTCCCACGTAGGGGTATTTTATCGAAACCGTTGAAATAAAAAGTATGGAAGCGCCTTTTTCTAGTTTTTTAGTCCTGAGAATCCGTGAATTCAGATTGATCATGGTATGAAAATTTACCCGGAAAACATTCTCTACTTCCTCAGGTTTCAGGAAACTTGCCGGTATAATGGATGAAATACCAGTTGAATAAAGGATACCGTTTAACTTTGGTATTTGTTCAATGAGCCTCTCAATATCTTCTTTGTTGGTCAGGTCAGCGATGATTTGATGATGGTTTTCTCCATTTAATAATTTGTAAGTTTCCTGAAGCCTTTCCTTATTTCTTCCGGTAATGAATAATTCAGCGCCGTATTCGCTCAGGGTAATGGCGCTTTGTTTCCCAAGCCCGGAGGAGGCGCCCGTTATCAGTATTTTTTTATCGCTCAGGTCAAATGCATTCATTTATTCATAATTTTACAAACAGATCAAAATTAATTCCGATTAATACCTGCTTTTTTAACTTATTTGAAGCAAACCATGGCATACAACATTTTCAAAATTAACAATACAACTGCCCCACGACAAACCAACACCAAATCCCGACATCAATACCTTCAAAGATTTTTCCTTCATATTTTCTCTTTGCATTTCCGTTACGATAGTAAGCGGTATGGAAGCCGAACTGGTATTTCCGAAATTATTCAATGAATAAAGATATTTTTCCGGCTCAACTTTCAATTGCTTTCTGATGGTTTCGTTCATGATGCGGTTGGCCTGGTGAAAAACAAAATAATCAATATCCTGAACAGAAAGAGACGCTTTGTTCAGCAATTTCTTTACATTCGGTGCAACCTCCCGCAAGGAAAAATTAAAAACGGCCATACCATCCAGTACGATCTGCGCCCTGTTTCTGATAATACCTTCCGCTATTTTTTCTTCTTTAAAAGTGGTTTCCGGATTTGGGTAATTCTTCATACCTCCATCCGGAATATGAATGGCTTTATGCCCGCTGCCATCGGTTTGTAAATTAAAATAGCTTTCAGGGAAATCGGGTTTATATTCAATCGCTGTGGCAGCCCCTGCATCCCCAAACAAAGGAAAAGTACTTTTATCTTTATAGGAAACATTGGGTGAAGGGATTTCACCGGTAAGTAACAATGCTTTACTGAGTTGTCCTGAAGACATCAAACCTGATATTACTGATAAGCCATAAACATAACCCGAGCATCCCATGTCCACATCAAAGGCCAGGCAGTCTTTTGAAAGCTTCAGCCTGTCCTGCAAAATGCAGGCTGTTGCTGGCATCAGATAATCGCGGGTCTGGGAAACAAAAACAAGAATATCTATTTCATCGCGTTCCCAGTTTAACTCTTCAATAAGCTTAAGGGCTGCATGATAACAAAGGTCGGATGAAAGCATTCCTTGACCAACATGACGCTTTCTCTCCACCCCGATGGTCTTTATCAGTGTCCGGCGCTCCTTTTCATCAATCAGGTCGTAACTGTTATTGTCAAAAACATTTTCAGGAACACATGCGCTGATACCGGCTATTCGGGTATTAGCAAATGTGAAATAAGCCATTTATTCCTTTTCTTTTTCCTTTTTATTTTGGATCACACTATACACATCCTGCACAGTTTCTGAATTCTGCAGGTCTTCTGCTGTAATAACAACATCATACTCCACGTTCACCAGGGCAATAAAGACCAAAGCATTCAGAGAATCCCACTCAAAATGCTCGCGTATAACGCTATCCGGTTTTAACACTCCGGGCTT
>CAZTAW010000146.1:0-2875 GCA_964611705.1 uncultured Bacteroidales bacterium | reverse complement strand
AGATCTTCAAATTCGTTCTCAACCTTTTTAATAAATTCATTTACACCCATTTTAGCTAATATTTATTCGATAAGCGACAAAATTAAAACAATTATTCATACAAACAACCTCCATAAGAAATGAAATAAATCAACTTTGTATCTTAAGATTTTTTTTTACTTTTAGCACGATTATTAGCCTAAATGAAGAAAAGAAAATTATTGTTAATTAATCCTCTTAATACGAGGACTAAGGGAAATCAATTTAATTCACGCTCTGTGCCTGCTCCTTTGGGGTTGGTGGTAATTGCTGCTGTTACTCCCCAAAATTGGAACGTAGAAGTAATTGATGAAAATATTGAAGAATTTAAAATGAAGGATGCTGATGTTGTTGGAATAACGGCATTAACATCACAGGTTAGCAGAGCGTATGAGATTTCAGAAATGTACCGCCGTGAAGGTATTACTACTGTTATTGGAGGCATTCATGCTTCAATGATGCCACAGGAAGCATCACAATATTTTGATATTGTTGTTACCGGGGAAGCTGAAAAGATATGGCCCAGAGTAATTTATGATATTGACCAAACGGACTACAATCAGATTTATCACGGAGGAATTAGTTCCCTAAAAGATCTACCCATTCCACGCCGGGATTTGCTTCACACTGATTATGATTTTGCTGTGGTTCAGACAACAAGAGGTTGCCCTATACAATGTGAATTTTGTTCGGTTCATACTTTCAATGGAACTAAATACCGTGTCCGACCTGTTAAAGACGTACTGGATGAAATTGAATCCATCCCTCAAAAAAAACTTCAAAACACTTATGATAACCTGATAGGATATAGTAAAAGATCAAAGCAACGTGCTATTGAACTTTTTAAAGGAATGATAGATAGAGGGATCGAAAAAGATTGGGGTTGCCAGGTTTCAATAAATTTTGCTGAAGATGATGAAGTTTTGAAATATGCAAGTGAGGCAGGATGCAGGTTAGTATTGATTGGAATTGAATCGGAGGTTACAGAAGAGCTTCAGGAGATTAAAAAGGATGTAAATCTTAAACTTGGTGTGAAGAACTATAAGACCAGCTTTGAAAAAATTCATGATTATGGCATTGGTATAACCGGTACCTTTATGTATGGCTTCGACGAGGATACACCTGAAGCCATGGAAAAACGAACGGACTTTATTATAAATTCTTCTCTTGATTCATATCAGGCCACTATTTACACTCCCTTACCCGGGACAGCATTATTTGACCGAATTGAGAAAGACAACAGGCTTCTTTTTACAAATTATCCTGAAGATTGGAAAAGGTATAACTGTCTTGAAACGGTCATAAAACCAAATAAAATGGGTGCTGATGAACTTACTGAAAGAATGCTCAGTAACTGGGGCCAAATGTATAATAAAAAAGTACTGTATAGAAAGTTGTTGAAATCAATAAAAAATACAGGGAATCTTAAAGCAGCGCTTTGGTCGTTTATTTCAAATATCGACAGACATAACATTGTATTTTTCTCTCATGACAGAGATTTGTACGATTATAATGAGATGATGCAAGGTGTCGCATACAAAACGTGACAATAAGATATTATTTATAACATTATTTGATTATTAGCCATTCATGAAAAAAAGAAAATTATTACTGATTAATCCTCATAATGCGAGGGTTAAGGGGGTAAAATATGATCCGCGAACTGTTCCGGCTCCCCTGAGTATTGCTATGGTAGCTGCTTTAACTCCATCACACTGGGATGTGGAAATCCTTGATGAACATATTCATGGGTTTGAAATAAAGGATGTAGACCTTGTAGGAGTCACTGCACTTACATCTCAAGTCACAAGAGCTTACGAAATCGCATCATTATACGGAAAAGAGGGTATAAAAACTGTTATTGGTGGTATTCATGCTTCCATGATGCCGGAAGAAGCCTCACAATATTTTGATGTAGTTGTTATTGGTGAGGCAGAAAGCGTTTGGGCAGAAGTCATTTATGATTTTGAAAAAAATAAGATGAAAAATATCTATAAAGGTGAATACCTGCCCATGGACAAGGCTCCCATCCCCAGGCGTGATTTACTGGATCCCAGGTATGAATATGCCATTCTTCAAACCTCAAGAGGTTGTCCTATGGGGTGTGAGTTCTGTTCTGTTACCAGTTTTAACGGAAGAAAATATCGGGTAAGGCCGGTGGAAGACGTGTTGGATGAACTGGAACAAATCCCGCAAAAAAAAGTTGATATACTGGATGACAACCTGATAGGCTACAGCAAAAGATCAGAACAGAGGGCTATTGAACTCTTTAAGGGTATGATTGACCGTGGCATTGATAAGGAATGGTTTTGCCAGGTTTCCATTAATTTTGGCGAAAATGAAGAACTGCTGAAATATGCCAGAGAGGCCGGATGCCAGATCGCTCTGATAGGTATAGAAGCCGAAGGTGTGGAGCAATTAATGGAAAGTAAAAAGAAACAAAACCTTAAAGTAGGTGTAAAGAACTACGAAAAGATATTTAATAATATCCATAAATATGGCATGACGGTAACAGGTACTTTTATGTATGGATTTGATGGTGACACCCCTGAAGCAATGGAAAAACGGACCGATTTTATAGTAAACTCAAACCTGGATTCAGTCCAGGCAACTATTTACACACCTCTGCCGGGAACCAAGCTTTACTATAGAATAAAGAATGAAGGAAGGCTTTTGTGTAATGACTTTCCGAAAGATTGGGAAAAATATCACTGCCTTGAGACAGCTATTATTCCAAAGAATATGACGCCAGAACAGCTTACCGAAGAAATGTATAAAAACTGGGGCAGAATGTGGGATAAAAAAACCATGAACGGCAGGCCGGCGGGACGTTTGTCCCGGTAGAAACCAATGATAC
>CAZTAW010000145.1:0-8411 GCA_964611705.1 uncultured Bacteroidales bacterium | reverse complement strand
ATTTTTGGGGAATTACTTTTGCGAAAATTTGAGGAGTGCAAGTTACTGCTTACATCTATGCCGCTGCCAAAATCGATTCGGTTTCTGCCGTGGCAACAATCGGGGCACCGGCAGACCCGAAACATGTGACCAGGCTGATCACCCATGGCCTGGATGAAATCAAAACCAAGGGCTATGCAGAGGTTTCCATCGGAGGCCGGCCTTTCACCATCAAAAAGCAGTTTATCGACGACCTGAAAGCCGTGAATATGTCCGGGGTTTTGAAAGAACTGCGTAAAGCAGTCCTGATCGCCCACTCCCCTCAGGATAACATTGTGGTCATCGACAATGCCGCAGAGATTTTTAAACATGCAAAGCATCCCAAAAGCTTCGTTTCGCTGAATGGAGCCGACCACCTGCTTTCTAAGGCTGAGGACTCAAACTATATCGGTGGCGTAATTGCCAGTTGGGCAACGCGCTATAGCAAATTCCTGGAGGATGAAAAACCGGATACGCATTTGCAGGTGGTGGCCAGTTTAGGCAGCGAAGAAAAAGTTACCACACAGATCAAAGCCGGAAAACATTACTTAACAGGTGATGAGCCTGAAAGTAATGGAGGCAACGATTTTGGCCCTACCCCCTACGATTTTGTATCCTCAGGGTTGGCTACCTGCACCGCCATGACCATACGCATGTATGCCGACCGCAAAAAATGGAAGATCAAAGAAGTGAACGTCCACATCAACCACGACAAAGTGCATGGCGAGGATTGTGGCAAATGTGAAAACGACAACAGCAGTAAAATAGATCGTTTCACCCGGGAAATTGAACTCATTGGCGACCTTGACGAAAAGCAACGGCAACGCCTGCTCGAAATAGCCAACAAATGCCCGGTGCATAAAACATTGCTATCAGAAATAAAAATTGAAACAAGGCTAAAATGATAGATGATACCATGGTTTTGACAGTGACATTTTAGGCCTTAAATAATATCAAACAGCTATTTTTTTAACATAAAAATTCAACAGTTATGTCAGAAAAGATTACAATAAGCACTTCAAAAAACGGCCCTTTGGTGGTCGAAAACCTGAAATCCCTAACCAATGCTGCCGGGAATATTGTTCCGGTAAAGAAAGCAGCTTTTGCGCTTTGCCGCTGCGGTAATTCCAAATCGAAACCATTTTGCGATGGGACACATGGTGAAATTGATTTTAATGATGAGAAACAGGAAGGCCGACAACCGCGCCGGACAGATGATTATAAAGGCAAGGAAATTACCATTCACGACGATCGGGGAATTTGTTCTCACGCGGGTGTTTGTACCGACGGCTTGCCAAAAGTATTCAGAATGGGTGTTGAGCCCTGGATTGATCCGGATGCCGGGCCGGTTAAAGAAATTATAGAGACCGTTAAAAAGTGTCCCTCCGGAGCTCTGAGTTATTCTATTGACGGGGTTAAATATGATAAATACTCAGACACACCTGAAGTTAAAGTTACTGAAGACGGGGCATATTTCGTAAAGGGATTTATAGGGTTGAATGATGATGACCAACCCAACTCAGACGAACATTATGCTTTATGCCGTTGCGGGAATTCAAAAAACAAACCCTTTTGCGACGGACAGCACTGGTACACCAAATTTGAGGATGACGGCACTATTGAAAATGAAGGCTTTAGCAAGGATGAAAGGATAGCCACAGTGCAAAAGCTTGCTGCAAGTGGAAAGAGCGAAAACTCCGCGATGAGCACTTTAAAAAAATTCCCCGGATTGGATACCATTGTTTTCAAAGGGGCTCAATTGCATAAAATGCCTTTGAATGAGGATGTGGAAGTAAACACCAAAACAGTTATCGGAAAAACAGCCCGTCAGCCGCTTGAACTCAGCATGCCCTTTTATGTATCGCATATGTCGTTCGGAGCATTGTCTAAAGAAGCCAAAGTAGCACTTGCGGCAGGTTCTGCGCAGGTCGGCACAGCCATGTGCTCGGGTGAAGGCGGATTGTTGCCCGAATCTCGAAAAGCTGCCAGGAAGTACATTTATGAACTGGGAACGGCTTCATTTTCGCATGATGATGATGCGATCCGCCAGGCAGATGCTGTGGAAATTAAGATAGGACAAGGCGTAAAACCCGGAGTGGGAGGTTATTTGCCGGCTCATAAAGTCACAGAAGGAATCGCTAAAACAAGAGGCTTGAAACCGGGAGAGGATTCTGTTTCGCCGGGAAGGCTGGCAGGGGTAAACAACCTGGAAGACCTGAAAAAAATGGTGAAACATATCAAAACAATAACTGAAGGAAAACCGGTGGGTATCAAGCTGGCCGCAGGACATGTAGAAGACGATCTGGCTTTTGCCCTGAAAGCCGAACCCGATTTTATTACTTTAGATTGCCGGGGCGGAGCAACCGGATCTTCTCCCAAATTTTTGAAAGATAATGTGGGAATTCCCCCTGTTTTTGTTATTCGCAGAGCGCGAAAATATCTGGAGAAAGTAAACAGCAAAGTGACGCTATGCGTTACCGGTGGTTTCAGGGACAGTTCAGATATTGCCAAAGCACTGGCCCTGGGCGCCGATGCGGTTGCACTGGCCACAGCATCGCTCATTTCCATTGGGTGTATTCAGGCCAGGGTGTGCCACACAGGCACCTGCCCGGTCGGGATCACAACCCAGAATGAGCAACTCCGAAAGTTGGTCGTGCATGCAAAAGCTGTTAAAGGGTTTGTGAATTTTTACACCGCCACAAACAGCGAACTGAAAGTATTCGCCCGAAGTAACGGCTTGGATAATATTCATAAACTGCAACTTTCCGATTTGGTGACTGATAACAAGTCTGTTGCTGATTTCTGTGACATTGAGCATGTGTAATGATGCACATTGAGCACACTAAGGTGCATGTGAAAGATTGTCGGGCTTGTGAGAAATCTTCATCAAGTAAAATTGACCAGTTTACCAGGGTCATTGAACTCAAAGGCGATCTGGACAAAAGCCAAAGACAACGCCTGCTCTAAATTGCCAGCTAATGCCCGGTGCATAAAACCCTGCTGTCAGAAATTTCAGTTTCAACGACCTGTCAACCATAGATTATCAAATACACCAACTGACAGGAATACATTATGCAGGGATAGCATCATTGCAGGAATGATGATAACCTCTACTTTTATTCAAAATGGCTTTAGCGTATAATACATAATATGTTAAAGCCATTTCAAAATTTTGATTTGGCTTTAACTAATTAATTTAATATATTTGCAGCCAAATTGAACCCTTATGGTTTTATTTATTGGAAGAGAAAAGGAGTTATCGTACTTACAGGAAATTGTTGCGTCAAAAAAATCAGAATTTGTTGCTGTTTATGGTAGAAGGAGGGTTGGAAAAACCTTCCTGATACGGCATGCATTTAAAAATATTTTCACCTTTCATGTAACAGCCTTGGCCAATGCATCCATGAAGCAACAACTAACTAATTTCAACCTGGCGTTAAGCCGGCATTTCCCTGACAAAGAAATCATTCCGGCGAATGATTGGCTCAATGCATTTTCGTTACTAAGCAGTTTCATGGAATCACAGAATG
This sequence comes from uncultured Bacteroidales bacterium, assembly GCA_964611705.1. Taxonomy (GTDB): domain Bacteria; phylum Bacteroidota; class Bacteroidia; order Bacteroidales; family JAIOZK01; genus JAIOZK01. The sequence goes on along the minus strand of CAZTAW010000145.1, from coordinate 4,863 downwards.
GACGAAAAGTGATCTTCATTGATGAACTGCCCTGGTTTGATACTCGGAACTCGAATTTCATACAGGGCCTTGAACACTTTTGGAATGGCTGGGCTTCTGCCCGCAACGACATTGTACTTGTGGTTTGCGGCTCTTCTACTTCATGGATGACAAATAAGCTGATTAATAACAAGGGAGGGCTGCATAACCGGATCACAAAAAAAATCAAACTTGAGCCCTTCACATTATACGAATGTGAAAAACTCCTGCAATCCCGAAACATACATCTTGACCGATATCAAATCGTTCAATTGTATATGTCACTGGGTGGGATTCCATTTTATTGGGATGAAGTTGGCCCCGGCCTGAGTGCCATGCAAAATATTGATAAAATGTGCTTTCAGGAAAGTGGCTTGCTCAAAAATGAATTCGATAATTTGTACCGTTCACTTTTTAATAATCATGAAAGGCATCTGAGCATTGTAAAGGCACTGGCAAAAAAATCAATGGGACTAAGCAGGGATGAACTCATCAGGTTTTCGGGACTTCCCAATGCCGGAAGCACGACACGGATACTGAACGAACTGGAAGAGAGCGGATTCATCAGAAAATATATCCCTTTCGGCAGAAAATCCAGAAACAGCTTGTACCAATTGGTTGACTTTTTTTCTCATTTCTATTTAAAATTTATGGAGACCAACAGGGATCCAAAAAATACCACCTGGTTAAGTTTTATCGACACGCCGAAGTACAGGGCATGGACCGGATATGCTTTCGAGCAGGTGTGCCTGTACCATCTTCTGCAGATTAAGCAATCCCTTGGAATAAGTGGCGTTCATACCTCAGTTTCCTCATGGAGAAGTAAAACATCAGATGTGGGGGCTCAGGTTGATCTGGTCATCGACCGCCGCGACATGGTTATCAATCTTTGCGAAATGAAATACGCTGTTAATCCTTTTACCATCACGAAAAAATATGCATCCGAATTAAGAATCAAGATTGGAACATTCAAATCGGAAACAAAAACCCGCAAATCTGTGTTCCTGACAATGATCACAAGCTATGGAATTCAACAAAATATTCATTCTACAGGTTTGGTTCAGAACGAATTGCAATTGGAGGACCTGTTTAATCCCGTTTAAAAAAATATATTTTCGAACATCCAAACGATAATTCATAATGCCATATTTGCCGTTGGCCTGATCTTAATCGGCTTTCAACTATATAATGCATGGCGGAAGGAAGATAGCGAGAAAAAAGAAAAAGAGAGGCAACAGGTTTTTTGTTAACTTTAGTGTGCAATATCTTGCAAACAATAAATTTATAAGAATGGAACGTGGGTCTCGTATAGGGCCGAGACACGGTGACGCGGATGCAGGCAGCGCAGATTTACACGGATAAAAAAAATCAAAAAAAATCCGCGAAAATCCGCGCTCGAAGATCAGCGTAATCAGCGTGCCATAAAAGATAGAACGCTGATGCCGCGGATGCAGGCAACGCGGATTAGGACGGATAAAATTTTGATTGAAAATCCGCTTTATCAGCGTGCCTAAAAAAACAGTAACTTTGAGTATGACAAATAAAAAGAAAGACAAAAATGACATTCCTGCTTCTAAACAAACAAAGAAGCAAGTTTCTACATCAGTAGGTTTTCCAATTGTAGGCATTGGGGCATCGGCAGGCGGGCTGGAAGCCCTGGAACAATTTTTTGGCAATATGCCCTCCGACAGCGGAATGGCTTTCGTAGTCGTTCAGCACCTCGACCCCACCCACAAAGGTATAATGCCCGAACTTTTGCAGCGGATAACCGAAATGGAAGTTGTTCAGGTAACAGACCATTTGCAAGTGCAGGCAAATCATATGTATGTGATACCGCCAAACAAAAATATGTCCATTTTAAACGGCTGTTTGCATTTGTTTGAACCAATTGAAACGCGTGGTTTGCGACTTCCTGTTGATTTCTTTCTCCGCTCACTTGCCGAAGACCAGCAGGAAAAAAGTATTGGCGTTATTCTTTCGGGCATGGGGTCCGATGGCAGTTTTGGGGTAAAAGCAATAAAAGAAAAAAACGGTATTGTGCTGGTACAAGACCCTTTAACGGCAAAGTTTGACAGCATGCCACGAAGTGCAGCAAATGCAGTGACCGTAGATATTCTGGCAGCAGTAACCGAACTTCCGGCAAAATTAATTGCTTTTCTTAATCATAGTCCGAAAACAGTGCAGAAAGGTGAAATTGATTATAAAAGTAAAAGCAATCTCGAAAAAATAATTATTTTGCTGCGTGCCCAAACCGGCCACGATTTTTTATTGTATAAAAAAAATACGCTGTTGCGGCGTATAGAAAGACGAATGAATGTTCATCAAATTGATAAAATTACAAATTATGTTCGCTTTTTACAGGAAAATCCTAACGAGTTGGATATACTTTTCAAAGAATTGCTGATTGGGGTTACAAAGTTTTTCCGTGATACTGTTGTTTGGGAAAAGCTGAAAGAGAAAGTATTACCCGATTTATTTAACCAAATGCCCGATGGACATGTTTTTCGGGCATGGGTTATAGGTTGTTCTACCGGTGAAGAAGCATATTCCCTGGCAATTGCTTTTAAGGAAGCGTTTGAAAAAGTAAAAAATAAAAAAAGATTCACACTCCAAATATATGCCACCGACATAGATAGCGATGCCATTGAAATTGCCCGAAAAGGATTTTTCAGTCAAAATATTCTTGCAGATGTTTCGCCCGAAAGGCTTAACCGGTTTTTCATAAAAGAAGAAACCGGGTTTCATGTAAATGCAGCCATACGCGAAATGCTTGTTTTTGCACCCCACAATGTGATTAAAGACCCGCCATTCACTAAATTAGACCTTCTTTTGTGCCGGAATTTATTGATTTACTTAGAACCCGAATTGCAAAAAAAACTCATGAATTTGTTTCATTACAGTTTAAATGCTGGTGGCCTAATGATACTTGGCAACGCGGAAAACGAAAACTCTCAAAAAGAACAATTTCTAACAATTGATGCGAAATTGAAAATGTATGAACGCTCAGCAGTTCCTGTATCCACAGAAACGGTAGATTTCCCAAGTACGTATTCGCATACAAGGAAACAAACTACAATTGAAATGCAAGCTGTTAAAACTGTTGATAATATACAAACCCTTGCCGACCAAATATTACTGCAACGATTTGCCCCTGCCAGCGTGCTGATAAATACAGAAGGCGACATTTTATATATTACAGGCAAAACAGGTAAGTACTTAGAACCCGCCGCCGGAAAAGCAAACTGGAATATTTACGCCATGGCGCACGAAGGCTTGAGCCACGAACTTCCGGGCGCAATACGTAAAGCCAAACAAAATTACAAACCTGTAAAGTTGCATCATGTTAAAATTGGCACCAACGGAGGCAATCAAATTGTGGACATTACGCTTCAATTAATTGAAAAGCCCGAAGCCATTAAAGGTACAATTATGATTGTTTTTAATGATGTTACGAATATTCCAAAACCAACAAAAAGAAAATCAAAAACCGCAAACCAGGACAAAACTGCTCGTGAGCAAGAATTAGAACTCGAATTACAAGCCGCTAACGAAGAATTACAAAGCACGCGTGAAGAAATGCAGACCACGCAGGAAGAATTAAAATCGACCAACGAAGAAATGCAATCCACCAACGAAGAATTGCAATCCACCAACGAAGAACTTACCACATCGAAAGAAGAAATGCAAAGCATGAATGAAGAATTGCAAACCGTAAATATTGAACTGCAAAGCAAAATAGCTGATTACAAGGATACTAACAACGATATGAAAAATCTTTTAAACAGCACCGATATTGCCACTTTATTTCTGGACAAAGAATTAAACATTCGCCGCTTCACCGACCAATTAAATTCATTATTCAAATTACGGCAAACCGATATTGGCAGGCCTTTTACCGACCTGGTAACAGATTTGCAATACCCTAAGCTTGAAGAACATGCCAATGATGTGCTGAGAACTCTTGTGTTTAAAGAAACCGATATCCCAACCCACGACCAACGTTGGTTTAAAGTGCGAATAATGCCATACCGAACTATCGACGACCACATTAACGGGTTGGTAATCACATTTATTGATATTTCCAAAGCCAAAAAAATGGAAGCAGAATTAGCCATTGTCAATAAAGAAAAAAAGAAAAAAGCTGATTCTGATTTGATTTCTGCCGACAAAGAAGTTGACTTTCTGCGCCGGGAGAAAGAAAAACTGGAAGCCGAATTAAAAAAGGCAAATAAGCTGTTAAAAGAACAAAACGAATAAAAATGGAACGCCGATGAGATAATGGAACGCGGATGACACGGATGCAAGCAACGCGGATCAGAACGGATAAAGAAAAATCAGCGGAAATCCGCGCTTGAAAATCCGCTTTATCAGCGTGCAAAAAAAAGAATGGGACGCCGATGACGCGGATGCAGGCAACGCGGATCAAGACGGATAAAAAATATTAAAAAAAATCAGCGGCAATCAGCGTTTGAAAATCCGCTTTATCCGCGTGCCAAAAAAAGAATGGCACGCTGATGACGCGGATGCAAAGCAACGCGGATCAGCACAGATAAGAAGATCAGCGGAAATCCGCGTTCGGAGATCCGCTTTATCCGCGTGCAAATAAAAGGTTTAAAATATAATTTCTACAAACTATGAAAAAGAAAAAAGACAATGCAACCAATGCTGCATCGCTTCGCCAAAAAGCAGAAGAGCATTTAAAAAAGCGGAAATCAAAAACAGCTTCCGTTTTATCAGAAGCCGATATGCTAAAACAACTTCACGAATTGGAAGTGCATCAGATTGAGCTTGAAATGCAAAACGAAGAGCTTGTGATTGCAAAAGAAAAGGCAGAAATTGCAGAAG
>CAZTAW010000144.1:0-8423 GCA_964611705.1 uncultured Bacteroidales bacterium | reverse complement strand
TCGATGTTGTTGATGAAATTGTACACCGAGTTGAAGCTATTATCTCCAAGGTATTTTTCAAAATCCTCAGGTGTTTTTTTATATCCCTGCCTGAAGGCAAAAAGATGCCTGAACATCCGTGTTGCGGCCCCGGATGCCGGGACAAATTTAGCAATATCGTTCTCCGTTAGTGCATTATCAAAAAATGTTTGCAGCTCATCAACCTCTTCTTTTGTGAATACATTAATTCCATTACCAATTGTAGCAGGAGCAACCAGGTGAACAAAGGGAAATCCGTTTTTAAAGTTTTCGATTTGCGTTTCGATAGTTGCAACATCAATCCCCTTTTCCTTAAACTGCAATATGTCTTTTTGGGTAAACATAACATTATCATTTTAAATTAGCAGTACAAAAATAAAAAATAGCCTCATAAAACAAGTGTTTAAAAATGTTTAACTATTTATTAATTAAACAGATTTTTTATAATTTTGCACCTACTTTTTAAGGGAGCATATTTTTTGTTCATTGGTTAATGGTTAAATAAAATGCCCAGGTGGCGGAACTGGTAGACGCGCATGGTTGAGGGCCATGTGTCCGTTAGGACGTGCAAGTTCGATTCTTGTCCTGGGCACAGCTTTGTAGCATAATTATTGTTCAGGGCCAGATAATAAAATGTTCTTAACAATTAACAATGCCCAAGTGGCGGAATTGGTAGACGCGCTACATTCAGGGTGTAGTGGGCGAATGCCCGTGAAGGTTCGAGTCCTTTCTTGGGCACTTTTTTTAATTTTAGCAGAAGGTGCAACCTAATGAACGGCAGAATTGCGGTTATTTTATTTTTTCTTTCGTTTCTCATCTTACAGCCTGTCGTTTCTCAGGATAAAGTAATATTCAGTAAAAAAAAGAATAAAAACTTTTTATTTTATAACAACCATCATCCTGATGAAGACCTGTACATTACTTCTATATTCATTAATGAAATGGCTTTGTCACTGGGAAAGAAAAAATCAGGAATCAGATACACACTTGATTATCAGATTAAAAAAGAGATAACAAAAAAAAATAATAAATATACCGCGAGTATTGCGATAATATCCGAAAGCGTACAGGGAGAAACCTATTACAGATACTATAATATCTCAGAAGTCCTTTTTCCGTCAAATGTTTCATTTGATGTATTTGTATTTCGTGATAATGATAAGCTGCTTTTTCATGATCGTTATAAAACTGTAATTAAAGAAGGAAAAGCAAATGTAAGTTTCAAGATTAATGCTTCGGATGATGACCTATCAATTAAAGTTGAGGGTATCCGGTTTTATTATAATGAATCAGCACGTGATAGTTTCATGATAAAAACCTCGCTGATCAATGATTATTATGGTACATGCAGTATAATGGATTCGCTTTTACTGTATGTAAAAAAATTGGATTCGCAGATCAGGAATTACCCCCTGCAATTGCTATGGAATTATTTTGACCTGCAACAGATCATCAAGAAATTTGAAAACAAAACTTTTATTGCCAGCCTGAATATAAGACAACGAGATTCACTCGGCTTTTCACATAAACTTAAAAAACTGAAACTTAAAAAAGGTCGCTTAAAAACATTATTTGATCAACATGTGGATTCAAAATCAACAACCCATTCCAGGCAATGGCAAAATATACAAATTTGCAAACCGTATTTTGACCTGCTTGATAAATACATTGGTTATGCACGCAAGTCAGATCATTATTTCAGCAGTTCATACTACAACCTGCTTGAACGCAACTATACTTTGCAGGAAATCGATCAATTGTATCAGTGTCTTTCAAAATACATCAACCATCCGGAAAATAAAAAATTTAAAAAGAAAGATTTCTCCAAATCATTCTCGGCAAACTACCTCCAAATTATAGATAGTTGCGTAATGTTAGAATATTATAATGAAGCTCTTGATCTGCTTACAGGCCTTGAAAGTTTCTGCCATCTGAGAAGCAATCACTGCAACAAAAAAAAGATTATGGCCGAAAAGGCCCGTGGTACAGTAGGTTTATACAATTCGTTTATTAAAATCGTTCAGCGTGCCATCCGGATAAAAAACTACCCCCTTGCACTCACCTATATCAAACAGGCTGATGACTTTCGCCAACGCAATTCGGAGTTCATTATTTCAAATAAGGCCATCATTCGTTTGTACGAACTTTTAGCAGAATCTTATCTTGAATATTGCATCACCCTGAATTCTTCCAAACAATACAAAACTTCGTACAGGCTTTTAAATGAAGCCAAATTACTCAAGCATCAATACCCGGAACTATCATTAAACCGGTTATTACTCGAAGAACAATTGCAGTTGGCAAGTGAAGGCATTTATCAGTCATATCTTGCCGAAGCCAGCCAACATTTTAATCAGGGTGATTATCCCAATGCCCGAAAAGCCCTGAATCTGGCGCAGCAATATCAATCTTTGGATAAAGACATTCAAATTGAGGGAAACAAACAAAAACCTGATAAAATTTCAAATGGTTATCCTGACTTTGTTGCCACTGTATCGGAAGCCGAAAGCCTATACATGAAAGGTAAATACAAAGAATCTCTTTTAAAATACGAAGAAGCACGAAAACAAATTGGTAATAAAACAAATCGGCTAAATATTGATTCTCTCATAAAAATTCCGGCACTTGCCTATAAAGACGAACTAATTTATCTGATCAACCTGAATCTATGGCAAAAAGAGCTTTACGAAGCACGTAAAAATTTGAAGGCTTTGTTTGTAATGCTTCAAAAATATAAGCTGACCGACGAGCCGGATATCAAAAAAGAAACAGATCAGCTTCGCAGAAGAATTGCAGACAAACAATGCGATGTTTTCTGGGATCAATACGAGAAATCAGTACTTGAAGGATTCAATGCTGTTGACCAGCAGAACTATTTACTGGCAGGTGATCATTTTATGAAAGCAATTGAAATAAATAAACGGTTATCAAAGTGCGGAATACATGATTCAACTGCCATCAAAGCGATTGAAAAATATAAAAAACCAATTTACTTTGCGCAAAACCGTCAAAGCCTTGAACAGCAATTATTCGGAGAAGGATTTAAAAATATAATCTCCGAATATCTTAGTTTGGACAGTATGTACAAGTCCGATCAATTGTCAAATTTTGGGATAAGCCATGTTACTTTCAGACGTTTTTTGAGCCTGCAGCAAAACCCCAATTTGTTTTTACAATCAACTCATTATTTCATTGAAAAAGAAAAATACAGAAAAGCCTTAGAGATACTCTCCCTCTTATATGCCATGAATTATCCAGCTCGAAAAACAGCCAGATTACAAAAAAAACTGGCAAAAAAAATGGCACTGATTGATTTCAATAAAAATAAAGAAAGTGATTTCAAGCACCTGGCTTTGGAATATACTGATAATATACATCAACTGAAATATTTTAAACGGGCCTATAAATGGAAAATATTAATGTTTAGGATTAAAGACTTTTACAAAGCTGAAAAAAATGAAAAATCTGACAAGTAATTTTCTTACATTTGTCGGCACGCAATATATGAAATTCAATGTCAGAGCTGGACAAAAAGAAGGAAATCAGGGAGAAAATAAAAGAGAAATTTTTTTTCGCTTCTTTTGATGCAAACCCTGATGCAATAGTGCTGTCAGGATTTCATAATGGGTTAATTATTGAAGTTAATAAGGGTTTCACCCACCAAACCGGATACCAGTACGATGAAGTTATCGGCAAGAGTGTTTTTGACATTAAAATATGGAGTGATGTCAAAGACAGGGAAAAGATGCTGAATAATATCCGGGAAAAAGGGGAGATCAAGATATTACAATCCCGGTTCAGGCTGAAAAACGGAACTTTAAAAGCCGGATTGATGTCGGCTAGCTTAATTAAATATAAAGGCCAGAGTTATATTTTTTCAATTACCCGCGATATTGATGAATGGACAAAGGTTAAGGAATCGTTTGAAATTACAAAAGAAAGATTTGAGAACTTTTTCAACAATGTACCTGTTGGCTTATATCAAACAACTCCCGATGGACATATTATAAGCGCCAATCCTGAGCTAGTCCGCATGCTTGGATATGAAAATGAAGGTGAATTGAAAGAAAAAAATGTTGAGGACTTTTATCCTGAAAAAGGAGCAAGAAAAAAAATCCTGGATGATTTGATAGAAAAAGGTACATTAAAGAATGCTGAGATAAAACTCAAACGAAAGAATGGTAAAATTATCTGGGTAGTTGATAATACCATTGCAAATTACAATGAGAAAGGAGAGGTGGTAAGTTTTGATGGTTCACTACGTGATATAACCCAGCGCAAACACGATCAGGAGGTCATTGAACGTGAAAGGGAAAAATTTGAAGCCCTCACCACTAAGCTGAAAAGCGCTGTATTTACTTTTGGAAAAGATGGGAAATTCAGGTATGTAAACCAGGCAATGATTGATATTTCCGGTTATTCCGGGAAAGAGCTGTTAAATATGCATTTCACCGATGTTGTTGATCCTGAAGATACAGAACTTGTCATGGAAAGAGGTATGCAGCGATTGAAGGGCGAAAGCATTATCAGCAATTATGAAATAAAGATCATAACAAAAACAGGCGAAAAAAAATGGGTTGAACTTTCAAATGGTCAAATTGTGCTTGAAGGTGAAAATTTTGTTCTCGGAACAGCTACTGAAATTACTTCCCGCAAACTGGCAGAAAAAGCCCTGATTGAAAGTGAGCTGAAATTCAAACAAATATCAAATGTAATTGATGATATATTCTGGATTGGCGACCCTCTTAAGAATAAATTTGTATTTATTTCGCCTGCCGTTGAAAAAATAACGGGATATGTTCAGGAAGATTTCCTGAGAGACAGAAACAACTGGGCAAAGATCATCCACACGGACGATCATAAAAAAGTGAGAAAAGCTTTTGATAAAATTGAGACCACAAATTCGATAAACATCGAATACAGGATCATCAGCAAACAAGGCAAAAATATCTGGTTAAATGAAAAATGTTTTGGATTGCGTAATGAAAATAATGAGATCGCAAGACTTGTTGGTATCAGCAGAGATATTACCATAAAAAAATATCATGAAATAACACAAAGTATTATTGCAAATATTACCGAATCGGCCCTGATCGTTAAAGACCTTAAAGAATTTCTCCATACCATCAAAAATGAACTCAGAAGATTGATAGATACTTCCAACTTTTTTGTTGCACTTTACAACAAAGAAACCCATACACTTTCGTTACCGCTTATGGTTGATAAGCATGACCAGTTTCAGGAATATCCGGCCGGTAAAACATTGTCGTATTATGTAATAAAAAACAAACATTCTTTTTATCTTCAGGAAAATGATATCAGAAACCTATACGAAAACAAGGAAATAGATTACGTAGGAACAATTTCAAAAGTATGGATGGGAACCCCGCTTAAGGTTGGTGATGAAGTAATTGGCATTATTGCAGTTCAAAACTATGAGAACAAAAACGCCTATTCAGGGGATGATCTGGAATTGATGGAAATTGTTGGTAACCAGGTGGGAGCCTTGATCGAACGTAAAAAGGTGGAAAGTAACCTAAGGGAATCCGAAGAAAAATTCAGGCTGCTGGCCGAGAATTTTCCGGGAGTGATCTACCTTTGTCTCAACGATGAAAAATATACCATGTTTTATCTTAATGATGAAATAAAAAACCTTACAGGCTACGACAAATCCGATTTTCTTGAAAACAGGGTTAGTTATGCGGACTTGATACATAAAGAAGATATTCAAAATGTAACTTCACTTGTGAATAAAGGAGTTGAAACAAAAAAACCATTTGTACTCAATTACCGGATATTGCATAAAAACAAAGGATATCGCTGGGTAAACGAGGTGGGAGTTGGTGTATATAAAAATAATGTTTTTCAACATCTTGAGGGTATCATAACTGATGTTACAGACAAGATCATAGCCGAGAAAAACCTTGAAGAAAGCGAAGAACGCAACAAAGCCCTTTCACATGCTGCCAAAGAAGCTATCTTCTTTTCGGACAAGGGTGTCTTTATTGAGGTTAACCAGGCTGCCTGCGATATGTTTGGTTATGCTTACGAAGAACTCATCGGCAAATTCTGCACGGATATTTTTGATGAAAAATATCAAGATGAGGTAAGAAAGAATGTGCTCTCCGGATTTGATAAGTCTTATGAATCAACAGGACTACGAAAAAGCGGGAAGGACTTTCCTGTTGAATTGCATGGTAAAATGTTTGATTATAAAGGGCAAACAGTTGCTGTAACGGTATGTCGTGATATCAGCAGGCAAAAGGAAGATGAACTACTCATCAGAAAACAAAACAGGGAATTGATTCAAGCCAAAGAACAAGCCGAAGAATCGGACCGTATCAAATCCGCTTTTCTTGCTAATATGTCGCACGAAATACGAACCCCGCTTAACGGAATACTCGGATTCAGCGAATTGTTGCATATTACAACATCCCCGGAAGAATCGAAAGAATACATAAGGATCATTAACAACAGTGGCAATCATCTGCTGAATATCATCAACGATATTATTGATATTTCAAAAATTGAGGCCGGGCAGCTAAAAATATACCACGGTGAATGTAATTTGAATGAATTGTTTGCAGAGACCGAATCTTTTTACAGGCAAACAATCATGACCAAAAAAAGGGATGATATTGAAATTCAAACACGTTTTCCCGCTCAGGAATATGTTATTCAAACCGATACCAAAAGATTGCGTCAGGTACTCTCTAATTTAATTGACAATGCACTAAAATTCACCAAAAAAGGAAAAGTGGAATTCGGATTCAGTGAAAAAGGAAAAATGATAGAGTTCTTTGTTGAAGATACAGGAATGGGTATTTCAACTGAAATGCAACAAAAAATATTCGATCGCTTTATACAAGCCGATGATTCGTTTACACGTGAATTTGGAGGTACGGGTTTAGGCCTTACCATTTGCAAAAATCTTTTAAAAAAAATGGGGGGAGATATCAAGGTAAGTTCAGAAGTGGGAAAAGGATCCCGTTTTATTTTTACCTTACCCAATATAAAGATCAAACAAAATACAAAAAAGTTAAAAACGGCAAAAAGCACTGGTGCTCAGCATAATTGGGAAGGCCGTACCTTGCTTATTGTGGAAGATGATGAATCAAACTTCATCTTTCTGAAAACTGTTCTGAAAAACACGGGCATTGAGATTTTATGGGAGAAGAATGGTGAAGATGCGATCAGATGTTGTAGGGAAGCTCCTCAAATTGACTTGGTGCTGATGGACATCCAGCTTCCTGTTATGAATGGTTATGATGCAACGCGTGAAATCAAGGAGATCAATCCGGATTTACCCGTAATCGCACAAACTGCTTTTGCCATGACAGAAGATGAAAAGAAAAGCAAAGAAGCAGGTTGTGACGAATACATGTCGAAACCTATCAGAAGAGCTATGATACTTGAGAAGCTAAGTAAATTTTTAAATTAAAACATATTACTATGAGATTATTATTAATTAGCAATTCTACAAACCCGGGCGAAGCATACCTGGGATGGCCAAGAAAAGATATAGGAAATTTTTTAGCTGAAACCGATGTAAAACGGGTGTTGTTCATCCCCTTTGCCGGTGTCGGGCTGTCTGACGAAAGTCTCGAAAAATCATTTGATGTTTATGAAAAAAAGGTAAGGGAAGTTTATACGGAGCTCGGCTATGAAATATATTCAATCCACAAGGAGCTCAATCCCATTGATGCCGTTGAAAAAGCCGAAGCCATTGCAGTTGGGGGAGGAAACACTTTCTACCTGGTTTATATGTTGCATAAGCTTGGGCTGGTTAACCCCATCCGTGAAAAAGTGCTCAACGGAATGCACTATATGGGCTGGAGCGCCGGATCGAATGTGGTCTGCCCCACATTGCGCACAACCAATGATATGCCTGTTTTTGAACCTGAAAGCTTTGACTGCTTTAACCTGATTCCTTTCCAGATCAATCCGCATTACCTGGATGCCAATCCTGAAGGACATGGGGGAGAAACAAGACAGCAAAGGATAGAAGAATTTTTGGTTGTAAACCGGGATATCGCAGTTGCAGGTATACGCGAAAGCTCATATATTTTGGTTGAAGGAAACAAAGCAACACTTGGTGGAACAAAACCCATGCGGCTGTTTAAATTCGGCGAAGAGCCCAAAGAATTTGAGCCCGGCAGCGATGTGAGCTTTCTTTTAAAGTAACAAAATAACAAACAAGCACACGCTGATCAGGCATATGAGTTAACGGTGTGTGATTTTTCAAAGAAAGCACCGCATGGCTTGTTTTGATTATGGCTTAACATGTAACCCCTTTCTGAAAATCCAATTCTGAACAGCAAAGTGTACAAGAACAAAATGCTTTACCATCATGCAGTTTAACCCAACTTGCAAATGAAACTTCATAACTACCTATCAGAGAGCGC
>CAZTAW010000143.1:0-8585 GCA_964611705.1 uncultured Bacteroidales bacterium | reverse complement strand
TGACATCAGTTCATACCTGAAAATCAAGGAAATCAAAGTAATGACAATAACAACCGAAGAAACCATTTTTAAAGTAGCGTAAAGTCCTCTTTTTACACGTTCCGGTTTATTGGCTCCGAGGTTTTGCCCCACGAAAGTTGACAGGGCTGCCGCAAAATTCATGGCGGGCATGGATACAAAGGAGTTTATCCTGAATACTACCGAATAGGCAGCAGCAGCATTTGTGCCAAATGGATTTACCAACCAGAACATAGCCATCATCCCTATAGCCACAGAGGCCTGCTGAAGACCAATAGGATAACCGATCTTTGTACTCTTCAAAAATATCAGTTTGTCAAAAATCAGTCTCCGCCACGACAAATTGATCACCTCATGCGTTCTGTTTAGGTAAATAATGGCAGTTAAAAATGCTCCGCCCTGCGAGATAATTGTAGCAAGGGCTGCCCCGGCTATTCCCATTTTAAAAACAACAATAAACAGTACATCAAACAGAATATTCATCAATGTAGCAACAATCAGAAAATACAATGGGGTTTTGGAGTCACCCAATCCACGTAGGATAGCGCTTGTTGCATTAAAGCCGAAAAACAAAACGATACCTGAGAGGTAAATACGCAAATACAGATTTGCATCAGGCCTGACAGCTTCAGGTAATTTAATCAGCCTGAAAATCTCTTCACTGAATGTAATACCAACAACACTGATAAAGATTGAAGCAAAAAAGATAAAGATATAAAGCGTATCAATGGTGCGTCTTACTTTGTTCATATCTTTAGCTCCAAAATAATGGGCGATTACAATGGTTGATCCCATTGCGATACCGATAAAGAAAGATATCAAAGTAAAAATAATAGGAAAGGAAGCTCCGACAGCAGCCAGCGCTTCTTTGCCAATTACATTCCCGACAATAATACTGTCAACCACATTATAGAGCTGCTGGAAAACATTACCCAATAGCATTGGCAATGCAAAATGCAAAATTCGCTTACTTTCCTTTCCAACACTCAGGTCTTTCATCTCTTGAAATTTGTGGCAAAAGTACGGAAATAAAGAAACATTATTTGCAGGGATTCGTATATTTACAAGTTAGCAGAAAACTATAACACAGGCTGTTAATAATCATCATTACAAAAGTAATTCATACTTTTGCGTTCTTTTAGCAAGCTGAGCTGTCGCAGTTTACTATATGTGAATTGAGGAAAGTCAGGACAACACAGGGCGCCATGCTTCCTAACAGGAAGGCTTCCGCCAGTTGGCGGAAGACAGCAAGTGCCACAGAAAACAGACTGCCCCGATTAAACGGGGTAAAGGTGAAAACGTGGAGTAAGAGCCCACGGCTTGGTGCGGTGACGCATCATGCAGGTAAACCTCATGGGTTGAAAGGCCAAGTATACCAGGGCTTCGCGCATTCGCGAATAAGGGCTGCCCGTCCGATCCTGAGGGGTTGGCTGCCAGATCCTGCCAGTGATGGCCGGACCAGATAAATGACAGCATAAAACAGAATCCTGCTTACGGGCTTGTTAAAATAAAAAATCCTCTCTTGTAAAAGGGGGGATTTTTTTATTTATAGCCTTTCCTTTTATTGTTCATCACAAATCGGACATAAGCCAGCACAATTCGGACATATCGCTCATTTTCATTGACTTACACACCTCTTAATGATTAGTTTTACAGCAACAAAATTAAAATGTCATGAAAAAACCGAATTTACTTTTAATCGCTTTTTGCTTCTCAGCTTTTTTATTTTTTAACCTGATAAGCAGTTATGGACAACACAAACCCAAAAATCAAGATCAAGACAATTTTCGAACAACAAAGTACGTCCATCCCGATGGCAACGACAACTGGTCGGGAAAATCCACATTTGAAGATTGGGATGGAGACGGAAATTATGATGACGGGCCTTATCGCACCATCCAGCATGCTGTAGACGAAGCATGGCCAGACTATGTTATTAAGGTGGCTGATAAAGCAGATCTTGATCCCGACTATACGCCTGACGCACCGATACAACTGTGGCATGAGGATCATGAAGGCGTTACAATAGAATGGTGGACGGAAGGAGAAAGGCCACAGGTAAGAGGAGCTAACGCTTTTTCGGTATTTCTGATTACAGTACCTGATGTCACAATTGAGGGATTCGACATATACACACCCACAGGATTCGATGGTCCGGGTATTAAAGTTACTGATGACTCGGACAGCCAGGGGGATAACTGCACAATCTCAAATAACAGATGCGGGTACGATGCCACACATCGTTGTAACTATGGTATCGAAGTAAATACCGTTAGCAATGTAACAATCATTGATAATGTTTGCTCATTTAATGAAATACATGGTATCTATTTCTGGAATTATACCGGACAAAACACCATTGAAGACAATGTAGCAAATTACAATGCCTCTTGCGGGATTTATGTAAGGGACTCCGATGACAATAACATTCATGATAATACATGCAACTACAATGATGATAGTGGTGATAAAACAGGAATGTATTTTAAAAACTCCGATGACAATTCAATTTACAGCAATACATGCGATGAAAACACCACCGGCATCTATATGACGGGCTGCGTTAACAACACCCTATCGGGAAATATTACAAGTGATAATTACGGGTCAGGGATCAGCCTGAGCAGTTGTAGTGATAATTTTATCATGGGTTCAACTTCTGAGGATAACAGCTCAAACGGAATTTATTTAGAAAACTCAGTAAACAATATACTTTACAATAATTACTGTAACAGAAATTATGATGATGGCATTCATTTGAATACTGATTCCGAATCAAACTCATTGTCGGGAAATACCTGCACATACAATGCCTACTATGGCCTGCACATCTACAACGCTGATTATAATTGTGTTTCAGGGAATGATTTAAACACCAACGATGATGAAGGGGTTTTTTTAGATGCTTCTTTCAACAACCTTATTATTGGAAATAATATCAGCGATAATGGAGGTTTAGTTTTAGAACACCCGCAAATCACCATCCAAAACAGCAGTGATAATAATGAAATTTACTTAAACACTTTTGATTGGATGGACAATCCTGTCAATTCAAGCGGATCATCAAACTCATGGTACTCACCTGTTGAATTAACATACTTGTATGATAATCTCGTAGATGACCATAAAATCAATATGGGAAATTATTACAGTGATTATAATGGATCTGATGATGGCAGTTCGGGGAGAACAGCAGATGATGGCATTGGGGACACTGATATACCATACACAACAGATAATGCTGGTGATAACTATCCCCTGATTGAATTAGGCATTGATGATTATGACTTCAAAACCTGGTGGCTGGGTACGTCAACCGAAATGTTTACAGGAGATGTAACCAAGATGGGGCAGTTGATATTTGTGAATGCCGGTTCAGCCTATTCCTGGTTTGATCAAAATGCCACGGACATAGCCATTGCCTTTGGAAATGATGGCAGTAAAACCGATAATGACTGGAGCGGGCAAATTGCCTTTCAAACAGCACCTGCCGTAGGAGACAATTTTACAATTAAAATAGGTTATGCCAATGATGATGCCGGTACAGGTTTTACCTATGGCCCGCAGGCAACAATCAATGGAGACGGAAGCACAAAAATTTTTACGTTTACAACTGATGATACATATCTGTCGGTTCCTGAAAACAAACACATTGGCGTTAAATTAGAAAACGACGGCAGTACACGCTATTATGTTCGTGTAGGCGCTTCCTGGAGCTATGTGGCATCAGCCTATCCAATCACATATCCGGGAACCGAAATATCCGCTCAATCAGGCGATTGGGACAACAGCGAAATATGGGGGAATAATGCCGTGCCTACAAGCGATGATGATGTAATCGTTCAGGATGGACATACGGTAACTGTGAATTCAACGGCAGATTGCCAGGAACTTAAATTACATAGCAGCTCTAGCCTGACTGTAAACAGTTCAATACCAGGAGTAACGACAGGATATGATTTCAATAGCAACAGTACGGTTGAATACAGCAAATCAGGAACCCGTTCAGGTGACCAAACAATCTCTTCTGATCCTGTTTACGGAAATTTAACGATTAGCGGAACAGGCACCAAAACCACGGACGGTGACCTGCAAGTAAATGGATATCTATCAATACAAGGAGATGCAACATTTTCACTGGGAGGAAATCTTGATGCCAATTCCAATATTACGATAGGCTCAGGCGCCACATTTAATCCGGGAAGTTACAATGTTAATATTGCCGGCAACTGGAGCAAAAGCGGCACATGGAATTACAGCACCTCTACAGTAATATTCGACGGTTCCGGCAGTGAACAAAGTATAGGACCTTCATCAGGAAGTGGAGAAATAGAAGTAGGTACAGGGAATGAAGATATTGACGACTATCCATTCAACAATTACTGGGAAAATAACAAAACACAAATGCTATACCTCTCAGGTGAGATAGGCAACTCAGGCGATATCAACGGCATTCAGTTCAACCTGAATAATGTTTCTGACCCGGATTATCGTGACTTTGCAAATTTTACGGTTAAACTCAAAGAAACAAGCGAGTCAAACTGGTATAACAAAGGAAGCTATGCAGATATGACCGGGGCTACAACCGTTTTTTCACAAAACCCTTATAATATGCCAGGTTCAACCGGGTGGTTTACCATAAGCTTTGATACACCTTTTACTTACAGTGGTTCCGACAATCTTATTGTTGAAATTTGCTGGGGTGATAATGGGGAGTATACCTCCAACAGTTATGAATTATGGGGAACAGATTACCCCTCAGGAACAGAAAGGGTCTTATACGGAAAATCGGATTACCAAACGCCTCCCGACTTTGACTATGAATCGGATAAACTACCCAATATCAAGTTCAACTTTTCCGGATCGGCCGGCACCAAAGAGTTTTATAATTTAACAGCCGGTCAAAGCGGTACGGGGGCCTCCGTATCAAGTTCCGAAAACATTCAGGTGAACAACAACCTGAATGTTCAATCGGGCACACTTGATTTTTCTGAAAACATTACCGTAACAAATAATCTATCAGTTGGAACAGCAGCAGGTTCCTCAGCAACACTCGAAATGGAACCGGATAAAGTACTCACCGTTTCAGGTGATGTTGATATTAATAATTCAGGAGAAATTTTGCTGAAAGATACGGAGTCAACAGATACAAAAACCGCAAAATTTGTGCCTGCCCAGCAGGTCAGCACTTCAGGTAGCGGTTCATGCAGGATTCAGAAATATTATAACGGCGAAGATTGGCACCTCATCTCCCCTCCCGTATCGGATGCCACAGCCAATGTTTTTTACGGACATTATCTGCAATATCATACCGAGTCGGATAACTCATGGACTGATATTGTGGATGAAAACTACGCTCTTCAGTCAATGCATGGCTATTCACTGTGGTCAACAGAAGCAGGTTACTATTTATTTGAATTCGACGGAACGCCCAATGCAGAAAATCAGACCTATGATTTTGTGTATGGCGGAGGAACACCCATTGGCGACTACGGATGGAATATGATCGGAAATCCCTATACCACTGCAATAGACTGGACCGAAGTAACCATACCGGCCAACCTCGATGGCGCCATATATAGATTTGACCCGACAATCGGAGATAACGGAGAATATGTATACTACCTTGAAGGAAGCGGGTCAAATACTTCGGACCAATACATAGCCATGACGCAGGGGTTTTTTGTTCATTGTAACAATGCCGCAGGTGGCACACTAACCATAACACCCGACGCAATGACAAGCGAGGATGCAACATTCTACAAAAGCAATGAGCCAACCAACAATGCACTTGTAATCTCAGTAAACGGATTTGCAGCAAGCAAATCCGAAATCAGGTTTATTGAGGATGCCGGCAGTGATTTTGATGGGAAATACGATGTATACAGATTGTTCTCAGCAAGTTCTAATCTGCCTTATATATATTCGGGTTCAGCAGAAGCCCGGCTTGCTGTTAACACATTGCCTTCAATTGAGGAAAATCAGGTCATTCCTGTCGGGTTTAAGGCAGGAGTGAATGGGACGTATACACTTGATTTTTCGGGGACAAACACTTTTGAAACCGCTGTCCCGGTTTTCTTCAAAGATAAAAAACAAAATACTTGCATTGATTTGAGAAAAAATACCGAATATACTTTTAACTATGATAAAAATGATGAAGAGTTCAGGTTTGAAGTACTTTTTAAAGATCAGACCGGTATTGAAAACTATCAGCAAAGTCCGTTTCTGGTCTATACAACAGGTAAAGATATTTTTATTCAGGTCAATGCCGAGGAAGAAACCTATATTGAATTATACAACCTTTCAGGACAATTAATCCGAAAGAAAGTAACTCAGAATGCCAATACCTCTTTCAGAATAGAAACTCCTGGTTTCTATCTCATCAGAATTCATACAGAAGACAAAGTAATTAAACATAAAGTTATTGTCAATTAATAAATAAACAAAAACTCAGAAAAATGAAAAAGATATTCAGATTATTGGTTCTATTGTTATTGTTCAGTCCGCTAATGATAAATGCTCAGGGAAACCCTCCTCCAAACCCTAATGGTGGAAACGATCCTGGTGGTGGTAATGATCCTGTTGGAGGCCGCGCACCCGTTGGAGGTGGAATAGGTATTTTACTTACACTTGGCGTTGCCTATGGGGCAAGAAAAATTTATCTGAGAAAGAAAAAAAGCTTACTGGATTAAGAGAGTCAGAATAAAATCATCCGTCATTTTTACCAAGATATTCATTAGGTGACCTATTGAACATTTTTTTAAACATCTTTGAAAAATAATGCGGATTGTTAAAGCCAACTGCTGCAGAAATTTCAGAAACGCTTAAATAAACTTTATTTTCAAGTAACTCTTTTGCCTTAAGTAAGCGTATCTGGCGTATAAACTCAAGAGGGCTTAGGTTTGTCAGGTCGGTTATTCGCCTGCGTAATTGTCTTTCACTGAGAAAAGCCCTGTCAGCCAAATCGTTAATGCCAAAATCGGAACTGGAAATATGCTCAATTACCAAATCCCGCATTTTGTTGAGAAAATCTCTGTCTGCGGGGATCATTTTCGGATCATCAAATTGAATGGCTATTGTTCTTTTGCTATACTTTTTTTCCAGTTGCTTTCTGGTTTGAATCAGATTTTTGATCCTTAGTTTTAACTCTTCCGAATTAAAAGGCTTTGTAATATATTCATCAGCCCTGGCTTTGTATCCGCTAATCCGGTCTTCGTCATCCGCACGGGCCGTAAGCATAATAAATGGTGTATCACTTATTGATTTGTTGGTGCGCAACTGCTGCAGAAATTCCAGTCCATCCATTTCAGGCATCATCATATCCGAAATGATCAGGTCAGGCTTTCGGACAATAGCTTTTTCCAGTCCCGCTTTTCCATTTTCTGCCTCAATCAACTCATAACCGCTGGTCAAATGTTCGGTAATATAATTGCGCATTTCCTTATTATCTTCAACAACAAGAATTTTTAAGGATTCTTTAGCTGATGCTTCTTTCTTTGATGCTTTTGCACTTACCTGACCTTCTCCCGGTGCATCATCCGGAATTGGCTCAATTTGATAACCTTCCTTCGGGATTAGAAGCTCATCTTCAATTATTTCATCTTCCGATAGATGATCTTTACCTATTGGAAGGTTTACATAAAAAGTAGTGCATTCACCCCATTTGCTTTCCACATTGATCTGTCCGCCATGCAATTCTACCAGTTCGCGTGTAAGTTCCAGCCCGATCCCGGTTCCTTCGTACTGTTTCCCGGAACCATCGGTGGTTCGGTAAAACCTGTTAAAAATATGCCTGATTTCTTCGGGCCTGATACCTATTCCCGTATCCGATACCTTTATTCTTACAAAATTTCCGGTTGATACCAAGCCTCTTATCTCAGTTTCAAATTCAACAGTAATTCTCCCTTTTCCTGCTGAATATTTAATAGCATTAGATAGGAGATTGTAGATCACTGTTTCGAGTTTCTTTTCATCAAAATAAATAAAGACCTTTTCATCAGGCCGGATAAAGTTCAGTTTAAGTTCTTTTTGTTTTGCAATTGCAGATTGAAATGAATTCAGGATTCTATCCAGGAATGAAACCATATCTTGTTTTTTTGTCCTCAGTTTTAACTTCCCTGCCTGCAATTTTGTTAAATCCAGAATTTGATCCGTAAGTTTCCCCAGATGGTTGATATACTGTAGTGATACATTAAGATTTTTTACAGCTTTTTCAGATAATTGGTCTTTTTCAGTTCTCAAAACATCTTCAACAGGACCTTTAATCAATGTTAATGGAGTTCGGAACTCATGCGAAATATTGGCAAAGAACCTTGATTTGGTTTCATCCATTTCTTCTAATTTTTCAATCTGTTCTTCTATTTTTTGTTTTTGATCTTCAATTTGTTTTCTTCTTTCAGCAAGCAATTTATTTTTTTGTTGAAGGGTTTTATTGGCTTTTTGTTTTTCGATAAACCGCCACAGGAAAAATCCTGCTATAATCAAAATTACCGCAACCAAAATAATCAGCATTCGGGTACGCTGATTTTGCTTTTCCATTTTGAGTTGCTGCAATTGTTTTTCCTTTG
>CAZTAW010000142.1:0-8618 GCA_964611705.1 uncultured Bacteroidales bacterium | reverse complement strand
CTGGCAATTTTAAATTTGATATTGCCGATTTATATCTTTGTAGAAGCTGTTAACGAAGGGGTTTTCGATGGGCCTGGCAAATTGATCGTCGTATTTATTTTGATTTGGCTGATCATGGCTTTTGCAGGCTGGATCAGTTTTCAACTATGGTGGGACAGGCGAACAAAAATCCTGACCACATCAAAACAAGATGATGATTTTGTTGCCACACCGGTTTTCTCTCATTTCATACAAACCTTTGGTGAATGGGCAGGTACATGGATTGGTATTGTAGGCTTTGGATTTGCACTGATCAGTACCATCTTTCTGGGTGAAAGAGGTGGAGCAGGGCTTTCAAACCAGATTGGTGTGGGTGTACTTGAATCCGGTATACTGGCAATTATTCTGATGCCAATTTATGGTTTCCTTATTATTGTGGTTACAAGATTCCTGGCAGAACAATTCAGGGCCTTGGCTTCAATCGCAAATAATACAAAAAAATAAACAGATAGATTATTAACAAATAAGGCAAATCAACAGCTTGTGAAGTAGCTTTTGGTTTGCCTTATTTTTATTGATCAGGGATTAAAATCCTCATTTTTGGCAATCAGCAGATAACAATTCCGTGAGGTTTCCGAATTAATTTTGCCAATGATCTTACCTTTATAAATGGAATCGTCATTAAAATTTTTCCATGCACTGGTGATATTGCCCTCACGCTGGTATTTTTCCTTTGTGTCGTATTCCTTGCCATCAAAAAGAAAAACAAGCTGGGGTTCACACTCAATGCAATCATCCGCAAAAAGCATGATACTGTACTCAACATTGGGCAGAAACGTTATTTCTTCCGAAGTAATATTGCTGTTGCTGCCGACCACGGCAGATTCTTCAAAAATAATTTCATATCCTGCATTTTGCATGTTCTCCTTTGCAGAACGGATCTTTTCTTCCATCATCAGCGATTGGGCATAAATCCCGGAAGCAAATGTAATCAAAGTAATTAATAGAAGTATCTTTTTCATAGCTTGTGAGTTTTAGCAGTGTAAAGTTAAACAAAAAGCCTGTAAAGAAATAAAAAATAATGAATATGAAGGCCGATTACTATAAAGAGTTTATACAAAAAACCAAAAAGCCACAAAGGAAGCGCATTTCCTGCCGGGTATTCCATATTATCCTTTACCACAAAAGCATCTGATATTCTTTTCAATTGTTTTGTTGTTTTGGTTTTTCCTCCAATTTCAAATATATGCTTACCGTCAACTTCAAAATCCCCGGTTTTGGGTAAGCGAAGAAGATGCCTGTCTTGTAGTTGATTGAAAAAATAAGTTTCTCTTACTGTTCCTTGTTCCGGATTGCTTTCTGCAAGCGCAAACAAAAGATTAGTGTTGTTTAAGAATATTTTTTCCGGTTTTTGCAGTGTGGCAATACTGATACCTGAAGGATAAAGCATACCTGTCAGCCTGGCCTCCTCCAGGAAATACAGGTAATTGGACATAGAATTGCGGTGGATATTACTTTTTACGGATAGTTTTTGGATATTGGGTTTGAATGGAACCTGCTGGGCAATGATATATATGAGTTGAAGCATCTTTTTTGCATTCCTGATATCAAAACCCTTGAGTTCGGCCATGTCTGATTCTATGATCAAACGTACAAGTTGGCGTAAACGTACAGGATATCCCTCCCGGTCTTCTTTATAAAATGGATAATATCCGTAGGTAAGATATTCCATAAAGTGTTCCAGGGGCCGGAATCCGGAAGGAAACATCTTCCTGATGACATTTTTTTCTGCTATTATTTTGCTGAGAGGAATTGGCATAACATCAAGAATTCTGTTCATTTTCAGGTATTCACGGTAAGACAAGCCATGCAACTCGTACATCCTGGCCCTTCTGCTCAGGTCGCCTGCCTGCTTTGAAATGTTAATAATGGAGGAACCTGTAAAAATGATTCGAAGGTCCTGGTACCTATCATATAGATTTTTGATTTCCTGTGCCCAATAGGGATACTTATGTACTTCATCAAGTACAAGGATTTTTCCACCCCTGTTATAAAATGCTTGTCCGGTTTCAACCAGTGTATGGGTTGTAAAATATATGTCATCTGCTGAAATATATATGGCCTTGGATGAAGGCATTCCCTGTTTTCGGAGCCACTGCAAAAGCAGGGTTGTTTTTCCTGTCCCACGTGCGCCCTTAATGCCTATCAGTCTGTTCTTCCAGTTAATTTCCTCTAAAAGGTAGCGTTGAAAATGAAGTGATACATTTTGAACAAGTGTATCTGATAATTCATATAACTCAATCATTGCACAAATATTTGTGCAAATATAATAATAATTTGCACAAGTACAAGTGCGTAACTTGATTTTTGATTGTTCAGGCGAAATGGAACATAAAAACCTGACTGCAAAACAATGGTGCCGGAAATATGATCTTATTTATGCCATTAATGCAGGGATGTATCAAATGGATCAGGAAGGAAATATATTATTTATTTTCTCACGGACACCTTTCTCAATGCACGACCTGAATAACATCCTGATTGAATTGCCAATAAAGATTGATTGTGCCCAACATCTTGAAGGTGGCCCGGAGGCTTCCTTGTTTTTTGATTATGATGGTTTGCTCATGGAGCAAATGGGAAGCTATGAAACCGGATTTAATACTCCGCTGCTCTGCGGCGGGGTAGTTTATTTGCTTGAAAAACTACCTCTTTATTGGTTGAGAATGTGATTACATAATCCTTTTGACAAAAAATATGTAGGTTTGGTGTCCGTTAGAAAAAGCAAAATCCTTGAGTGAAAAACGAAAGATACTTTGGGCAGTATATATTGCGGCAACGGCTGTATTGATTGACCTGACAGCAGTTAACATTGCATTGCCTACGATCAGCCATCATTTCGGGATATCATCTTCAACGGTATCCCTGCTGTTAATTTCTTCAATGTTAGCGTCTTCTGCTTTCGCATTAATTGCGGGAAAAGTTATTGAACTTGGAAATATTAAGACGCTATTACTGATTGGCTTTGCATCGCTAGGAATATTAAATTTCCTGTGTTTCCTTACATCTGATTTTGGCCTTTTGATTCTGATCAGATTTATTACGGGTTTTGCTCTTTCATTGATCTATGTTGTTGGACCGGCAGTTATCAGAAGATATTTGCCTGAAAATGAACAACAGGGGTCGTACGGGATCTGGATGATGTGCACCGGTATTGGCATTAGCATGGGACCACTTTTGGGTTCGCTTTTGATTGAAAGTTTTGGATGGAATTATGTTTTTATGATCAATATTTTTTTGAGTATGGCTGGCTTGGTTTTTACTGTTGCTTTAAAAAAATCTCAGTGGAGAAGCAGCCATAAGAGATCACCCTTCGATATTAAGGGCGCAATATTGAGTTTTCTTTTTATTGCTTGCCTTGTAGCGGGTGTTAACATAATAAACGACAAAACAATAAATGATTTGTATGGCGTTCTGATCCTTGTTTTCTCTGTAATTATTCTGATCTTGTTTCTTCTGAGAGAAAAAAGAGTTGCTTATCCCATTCTCGATATCAGGTTATTTCTGGTAAGAAATTTTACCCTGGCCAATATTGGTTTCTTTCTGTTCTTTTTGGTTAATGTGGGATCACGGTTTTTACGCCCCTTTTATTTTGAAGATGGCAGAGGATTTGACACTGAGATATCAGGTTTACTGATGATGATATCCCCTGTTGTTATGCTTATTGTATCACCTTTTGTATCAAATCTGACAAAGTATTATTCACCAAAATTGATTTGTATTGTTGCAAATTTTTTACTGGCCTTATCAATGCTGATGTTTTCGTTCTGGGGAATAAACACAAATATTTATTTTCTGGCAGCTTCAATGTTTGTGCTTGGCGTGGCGATGGGTTTGTATTATCCGACCAGTTCTTTTGTTGGTATGATCAGTATTCCCGAAGAACAAAACGGTATGGCATCTGCCTCAATAAGTACATCCAAGAGTTTGGGTAAATTGATGGGGATTTTAATATTCGGAGTCGTATTTTATTCACTTTTCCCGTATCATTGGTCGGATGAAATACTTGCGGAGCATAAAGAAACACTGATCAACGCCTTTCAACTTACATTTGGTTTTGGAGCTGTTGCTGCTTTTTCAGCTTTGATCATTTCATTCCGGTTAAAAAAATCTTGAGTGTTTATTGGAATATTTCAATAGATATTCTTAAACCTAGCTTGAGCCTGATAATAAGATGGCCTTTTTTGAAAAGAGCCTGCTATGGATTATGTCAAAAAGTTTTTTTTCTATCATTTTCATAGATTATAATCAAAAAATATACGTATTTATTTCGATTAAGTCATTAATCTTACCAAGTCGTCTTTTAATCAATGATTTTGGAATCGTAACAATTTTATGTAATCTTAACACAGAGTCTACTGTCAATCCAGTCCCGATCCAATCATCGGAATCTTTTTTTATAATGATATCACTATTTATTGTATCATCAGGTATTTTACTTGAAATAAAAGCAATAATCACATGATTAAACTTGCTTATCTCATTAGTCAAGCAAAGAGCAGGCCTAACTTTGGAATTAGAAAAATCATCAAAGGGGAATGGTACAAGAACAATAGAGTTTTTAATCATTGAACGGTTCCCCATCCTTTATTGAATAAATATCTTCTGATTGATCATTAAGAAAGTCAAATGCAGGATTAGATGTTATTGAGTCCATCCAGATTTTTTCTTCATCCTTATCAGAATTATCATCAACAAGTATAAGTACTATTACATTGCTATCAGATTTATCTAATTGATAATCAATTTTAAGATGTCCTTTTTTATCTGTTTTTGAATTTATCTCAATTGCTCTCATTTTAAATCCTTTAATTTATACAAAGATAATAAAATCAATCTTTATTTTTATTATCAAGGTATCTTTGTGAAATTCTGACTAACATAAAAATTAGTTTCTGATTTTCAGTAGTTTATATTTTTCTCAAATTTATCATTTTTCACCTTATTTTTGCTATCCATTTTTACGTTAGCAAGAGAATTTAATAAGAACTGTATGAATAGATAATTTAGTTTCAAATCTATTCGGAAGGTTTGTGGGAATGTACTTTAACGGTTTAAAGCTACATGTACTTGCATTCAGGCGCAAAGACAAACTTCCATTTCCTGAACAACTACTTGTCACCCCAGCATCTGTCAATGACCTAACGGTCTTTAAAGAGGCCTGGTCTACTATCAGTGACAGGTGCTTTTTTGGTGATAAAATTTATTTTAGCAAGGATTTTTTTACTAAACTTGAAGTGGAGAAAAGCTCGGTAATGCTAACCCCCGTTAAAGCTGTGAAAGGCCAGACAGAGGTAGAAAAACGGTGGAACAAAGCTGCCGATGATTTATTCTCAAGGGCAGTATCAAAAGTGCGTCAGCCCATTGAAGGCTTATTTAATTGGCTAATTGAAAAAACAGATTTTCAAAGAGCAAGCAAAGTAAGATCGACAAAGGGACTGATGGTGCATGTGTTTGGCAAAATTGCCGCTGCCTTTATAAACTTAATTTTTTAACCCTTGATTCGCATTAATAGATGTAAGGTCTTTACCTTAGCTGCCGAACAATCTAAGCCTGAAAAATATTCTTATACAAAGCTTCAATTCTTGCGGTCTCACTACCCGTTAAATCTTTAAATTCTTTTGTTCTGGCTCTTTTGGATAAAACACCATTGTTGTTTTCCAGGAAGCGAACTAAAAGTGCAATGAACTTATCCGGCATATCCAGAAAATGACCGATCCGGTGTTTAAACTCGTCGTATTTGCGTAAATAATTAACCTCTTCCGGGATAATTTCATCTATTGTGTATTCAACACAACTGTAGAGAAATTCAGACATTTCGGTGGCGTCAAAAAAGCTGTATAAATCAATCGTTTCATTGAGCACTTTAACATTGTTGTCATCCGTAGGCTCCCATTCAATAAGGTCAAGTCCTGGTAATGAGTAACTTTCAAGTACCTCACGGTATTCATCTATTCTTTCAAGCATTGCTGCGGAAACAGGAAAAACTAAATTTTTCTACTATAAGAACTTGTCGGTTCTGACTCAACAATATTTTGAATTTCTTTTGGACCAGCTTTTTTAAAAACAGCTTTTAAAACGGCAAGATCTACCCCTTCATATTTAAGCGCAAATACCAGATGACCGTAAAGTGTATCGGCAGGTTTGTGTCGGGGCGTATATAGAACCCATTGCCCAGTAACATACTTTTTATGATTTTGTTTTCAAGAACCCATCTTCCAGGGCCGGTTTTCATTTATTTTATCTGTTAAAATATTTCATCTGCATAACAGCGAGCTATCAAGTGAATTATGCCTTTAGTGGAAGTTCCAGGTAAAAAGTTGTACCCCGCTGTTTGTCGCTTTCGAACCAGACCTTTCCTTGCAGGTAGTTTTCGCCGAACAGCTTCATGCTATAGGTGCCGATACCCCTGTTGCTCCCCTTGGTGGAAAAGGAGCGTTGAAAAACCTGCATTTGAACCGATTCTTCCATATGGCTGTTATTGTACACACTGAATCGAATCTTACCATCCCTAACACCCGAACCGACAATCACCTCCTGTCCTGGCTCACAGGCCTCGGCTGCATTTTTGATCATATTGATCAGGATCCTTTGCAACAACACCTTATCGGTTTGAAATACCACCCGATCACATTTTGAAATCCGGATCAGGCGGTTTTTAACATCTTCATTCTTTTCGATCAGGAGGATAACTGCATTGAGGTATTCAGGTAATTCAACTTCCGACAGGTCGAGCTGCAGTTCATTGCGTTCAGCAGCCAGCAGCTTCTGCTGGTTTTTGATCTCATGAACCAGGTTGTCGGACAAATCGTAAATAACTCCGGCATTTTCAAAGGACACTGCATCCTTGTTCTTCAGATCCTCTTTCAGCATTCCGGAGAATCCGTAAATACCGCCTGCCGTATTCAGGATGTCATGCAGGAAAGTCCTTTCCAAAATATCACGTCGCTTCGAATCACTGATATCTACTACGGAAAAAAGCACGTATCTCTGCCCGTCAAATTCGAATGGATGGGCTTTCACCGACAGGTCGAAGGCCACGTATTTGTTGTTCACACGGCTGTTGATGCGGCATTCATTTTCAGTGGATTTTCCCCTGAGGGCGGACAGGATGGCATTGGCAGCCCCACATTCTTTACAGGCCGGATGGGTTCCGCAACCCGCTTTCATCTGCATAGAATTAATGCAGTTCAATATTTCACCGGGCCTTTGCCCGATCAATGTTTCAGTATCGGATTGGAGCAGGGCAAGCAATTTTTTGTTTGCAAAAATGATCTGACGGTTCTCATTCAGGATCATAAACAGGGTATTGGTGGCTTCCGACAAGGTAACCACAAAATCAAGGGAAATTATCTTCCGTTTTTCTTTCTGAATTTCTTCCCCAGAGCTCCGCTCAGCAGGGGCGAAATAAGTTTCCATAGTACTGTCCTTTCAGTTGGTAGTGTACGTTTATGATGTTATCAGTTGTCGAATATACAAAATAATTAGGAGGGATGCGTTCGGTAATCAGTATTCGGTAATCAGTATGCCATTGATCCCCCGCCGGGTTGGGCATCAATAAAAATTTGATTTTTTTCAATTGATTCTCAGACAGAATATCCACATAGCCATCCATGCTGATATCGGCAAATTCCAGCTCGGTCATGCCGCTTTCCCACTGAGGATAGCTCATGCCGGTGGAGCTTTCTACAAAGTTGAATCCGGATTAGTGCTGTGCACATAATATCAGTCCTGCAAGCACAAAAAATGAAAGCGTAAGCAGTTTTTTCATGGTTGTTTTGATTTTAATGGCGAAAGGTAGGAAGAAAATGAAAATAATATGGTCAAACAGAGAATAAAAAACTGTTGACAAGGGAGTGAAATGTCCGATAACGCCAAAAGATTTTCTGCCACGGTATCACCAATCCAATATTTCAGTACTTTGTTATCGGTGGCAGAATTGACTTTAACTGATTCGGGAGCTACTTAACAAGTTAGTGTTCTACCACCAGTTTTTTAGTCAGCTTATAATCTATGCTTGAGATATGAAGGAAATATACACCTGTCGGAAAATCACCAATATTAACGGATATCTCATTTTTAAGTGGTTCACTTCTCAAAAGCACATTTCCGGTCAGGTCGATGATTTCACAAAAAATGATTTTTTGATTCGATTCGATGAAAAGAATGTTTTTGGCCGGGTTTGGAAATACTTTCAGCTTGCTCGCCTCCTGCTCAGAAACACCCTGCGGACTGACCGTTACGGTCGCTTCCCCGGTCACTTCACTGCCGTCAACCGAAACTGTGATATAATAAGCACCTGAGGTCTCGGGGGCAGTGTATAAACCATCGGAAGTGATGGAACCGCCCGTGCAGGAATATTGAGGTACAATGGGCG
This sequence comes from uncultured Bacteroidales bacterium, assembly GCA_964611705.1. Classification (GTDB taxonomy): domain Bacteria; phylum Bacteroidota; class Bacteroidia; order Bacteroidales; family JAIOZK01; genus JAIOZK01. The sequence continues at coordinate 202 of CAZTAW010000142.1, read as the reverse complement.
GATCGAGCGGATTGTCCTGCTCGTCGTAGCCTTTTGCCACAAATTGCTGTTGTTCGCCAACTTGCAGATTCACGTTGGCAGGTGTAACCTCTATCCTATCCAACTGCTGGGAGGAAGCTACCTGCACGCTTGCCTGTCCGGTTATCTGGCTTCCGCTTACCCCGGCTGTAACTGCGTAGTAACCTTCCACATCGGGAGCAGT
>CAZTAW010000141.1:0-8668 GCA_964611705.1 uncultured Bacteroidales bacterium | reverse complement strand
TCTCAACACTGATCAGGCGGGTGCTTGAAAACAGCCGCCAAAACATGATTACTTTTGCCGATGATGTGGAAGCCCTCAGATTGTATATTATACTGGAACAGCTAAGGTTTGCAAACAAGTTTGATTACGATATAAAAATTGATCCGGATATCGAAAATGAAAATACATTTGTTCCCCCCATGCTCATACAACCCTTTGCTGAGAATGCCATTATTCATGGATTGAAAAACCTCGATAAAAAAGGGAAATTAGAGATCAGTTTCACCCTGCATAAGGAGTTTATTAGCTGCGAAATAACTGATAATGGCATTGGCAGGGAAAAGGCCCCCGAATTTAAAAAATCAACGGTTAAAAATAAAAAGTCACTGGGTACTGAAATAACCAAAGAGCGACTAAATTTGCTCTTTGGTAATAAGGAAGTCGAAGATTTAATTATAATTGAAGATTTAAAAGATGAAAAGGGAAACAGCAGGGGAACAAAAGTACTTGTAAAAATACCTTATGAAAATGAATAAAACAATAAAACATATTTAGTAATTTTGTTTGTAATGTTTGTAAACTTTTTTAATGATCAGAAGCGTAATCATAGAAGATGAAAAAGACAGTTTGGAAAATCTGAAGCGCATGCTTAACAAGCATTTTTCGGATATTGAATTAGTCGGAGAAGCTACAACAGTTAAGGAAAGTATAACATTGCTGGAAGAAGCCCGTCCTGAGGTTTTGTTTTTAGATATAGAACTTCCGGATGGTAATGGTTTCGATCTGATAGACAAAACCAGTCATCTGGATTACAAGATAATTTTTGTAACAGCACATGATGAATATGCCATAAAGGCTATTAATTTTAGTGCACTTTATTATATTCTTAAACCGGTTAGCAGTCAGGATATTTATAATGCACTTAAAAAGCTGGAACAAATTAAAGACATTCAATCTCTTAAAAAGCAATACAGTAATCTGCTTGAGAATCGTAATTCGTTCGACAAGCTTGCATTACCGTCAATTGAAGGGATCACATTTGTTAACAAAAATGAAATTATCCGTTGTAATGCCGAGCGTAATTACACCAACTTTTATCTAAAAAACGGTGAAAAGATCATGGTAACCAGAACACTGAAAGAATATGACGAACTGCTTTCCTCTTCCGGTTTTTTCAGGATACATCACTCCCATCTGATCAATCTGACCTATATTAAAAAGTACAAGCGTGGAGAAGGAGGCACCGTTACTATGACAGATAAAAGCGAAGTTGAGGTTTCACGAAGACGCAAGGATGCTTTTCTCAGGATATTGCTTGATAAAATATAAAAACAAATTTCGGAAGTTAATTGGTTTTTCCCTGCAATTGTCATATCTTTGAGAGAAGATTGAAGTGTCATGTCATAGAATTCTATTAGTTGTGAATCATTATAAAAATAACCAAAAACCAAAATCAAAATGAAACAGTTAAAGCTTTTTAGGTGGGTGCCATTATTCATTGTCGTTCTCTTGTTTGTAACTTCTTGTGCGCCAGGAAATGAAAAATTCACGGCAGAAGACCCGGCAAATTTCTGGATGGGGCTCTGGCACGGATTTATTTCGCTGGTTACTTTTATCATTAGTTTATTTAATGATAATGTAAACATTTATGAAGCCGTCAATAACGGATGGTCTTACAACCTGGGATTCATTCTGGGTATTGCAATTTTCTACGGCGGATCTTCGAAAGGAACCTGCAGGAGATAAAAAAAGGAAGCCAAAAACCTGCACTCCGAAGAAGTTGATAAAATGCTGATATCACCAACAGACAGTGGGATCAGCATTTTTTATTATATTTGATAGCTTATGCGGAAGAGAAGACATTACCGGTATAATTTAAGGCATATACTTATTCTTTTAATGATCTTTTTATTTTCCACACCTGCCTACTCACAAGATAAGCAGGAAAAGCTAAAAGATAGCTTATTGAGATTAATTAGAGTCAGCCCCGATCGTCTTAAACCAAGAATTTATCTGGAACTTTCTGAGCTTACATACAGGCAAAATATGTACCAGGCAAAATTATACGCCAAAAGAGCAATGAAATGGTCAGGTAAGAAAAGCTCAAAACTGGATATGGCAAGGAGCTATGCCCAACTGGGCATGCTGTATTGCATTGAAGATAGCCTGGATATATCGTACGGATTTTTGGAAAAAGCACTTCAGATCGGTTTGAAACGATATAAAACAGAAAAAGATAATGTGATACTGAAAGAGTTGCTGGGGAAAACCTATTATTATGTGGCGCTTTGCCAATGTAAGAGAAATAATTGTGAGGAAGCGGCAAAAGAAATTATCAATAATCTTCTCATTTCAATAAAGTATCTTGAAAAAACCAAAAACTACTTTTTACTTGCAAAAGCCTACAGATTTATTGGTAAAGAATACTTTAAGGTTAATCTGGATGATAAAGCCGTGGAGTACCTGCAAAAAGCCATTGATATGTATAACATTCTGAGGTACAAAAGAAAAATTGCCGAGATTTACGATTATATGGCTCTTAAGGTTGGCCGGACTCAATCTGTGGGATACAGCCAGAAAGCGATTAATATGTATGCAGAGTTGGGAGATTCTCTTGCAATGGCTGATATGTATGTAACTATGGCTTATCATACCATACATGTTATTGGGTATAAAAAAGCCCTGGAATATCATGGTCGTGCCTTGGATATTTATGAATACCATCAAGATTACAAGGGTGTGGCAACGGCATGTTTTCATATAGGTAATATTTATTATCAGCAGGAAAAAAACTATGATAAAGCCAGAGAATATTACTGGTATGGTCTTAACATCGGCTTTAAACATGGAATCAAAAATATGTCGAGTCATATATTGATCAGTTTGGCTAACTTGCATAAACAAATAAATAACATGGATTCAGCAAGGTACTATTTTAGGCGGGCCGATTCGATGACAAAATTATATGGTGAACCATCCAGAAGGATAAGATACCTATATCAGGTAGGACAATTCTATGCCATTACGGGCGACTATGAAAAATCAGAGAAAAGCCTTTTAAAAGCTTTTGAAATTTCCAGGGAAAGCCATGAATCTTACCTCGAAAAAAACACCTGTTTATACTTATCTGATCTTTATAAAAGAATTGGTTATTTTGAAAAATCATTAGACCATTACCAGCGGTACGTATTTCTGAAAGATTCATTTTTTAATAATAAAACAGAACGCATAGTAAGTGAATTGCAGATCAAATTTGAAACCGATAAGATGGAAAATCAACTGAATATTATGAAGAAAAACGATTTGCTCAAAAATGCCGAACTTAAGAAAAAGCAAATTACCATCTATTCCATTTCAATTGCACTGCTGATCATTTTGGGATTGACTTTTTTCCTGATCAATCAAAACCGAAAGAAAAAGAAAGCTTATGATCAGATTATGGAAAAAAACCTCCTGCTGATGAAATCCGGCGCCAATCAATTAAAGAGAAAAAAGCCACTTCCTGATGGAAACAATAATCATAGTATGGATCCGGCTACGCTTGAGGGAATAATGCAGAAACTTGATTATCAGATCAAAAGAAAAAAGATATATCTGAATAACAACGTTAACCTGAGTACCCTGGCAAGAAAATGCGGAACCAATTCGGCTTATCTTTCAAAGGCTATCAATAATCACTATAAGAAGAATTTTACAGGCTTTATTAACGAACTGCGCATCAGGGAAGCACAAAAAATGATGTCTGATCCGGAATATCAGAATTATTCAATTGAAGGCATAGCCGATTCGGTTGGATTTAAGTCAAAGTCAGTGTTTAACATAGCCTTTAAAAAATATTCGGGAGTTACACCATCATACTATATGAATTATATTAAACAGCAATAATTTTCGGGTTTTATAATGATTTTGCTTTGGTTATAAAATAGCATATAACAGTCTTTTATTCAATAAAATAACTGTGTTTGGATTTATAAATTCAAACATCAAATACTTGATTTTTTGCTTTCATTGAGGTTACATTAGCTTCATGTTTTGAGGAGGCATCGTATCGGAATTATGATCTTAAAGCAAGAAAAATGAAAAGGGTTTTTTTATTCTCCATCAGTATTATTTTGATTATTATATCAACTTCATCTTGTAAAAACAAACTGCCCGAAAATACATACCTGGGTGTGTTACCTGCCCTTGCTGATAAATATCAAAGCCAAATTGAGGAACTTGAGAAAAAAGCCGATAAAGAAACAAATATGGAAAAGGCATTTGAGTACACTGCCACAGCAGAAAATCTGGAACAAGAAGCCAGACTATCCATAACAGAGGAATGGGAAAAAATGGAGAAACCCATCTCTATTCCCTTCGAGCAGCAGGTATATACGGATCATTATATCATAAAAAAAGTAAGCATTGTTGATGCTAATTATAATCTGATTAAAATAGAAGGCACAGCAGAAATAAAAATGAAAAAAGCCAGGCATTTTGCATATTTGAGGGGCATAGATAGCAAGGGCAGGGAAATACCCGGTTGGGCGGTTTTAATGTCATATCATAACCCCCTAATAGGGAAACAGGAGATCATGAAAGGATCGTACAATAATATTCGGAATCTTGCGGATCTGCAAAAGTTCAGAGCCATGAGCCGCGAGTATTTTAATGAAAACCAAAACAATTAGATATATAAGAATGATAAACTATTTATTAACCAAAACTCTCAAATTATGAAAAAGTTAAATTATTTATTAGCAGCCCTCGTTGGCGTAACCTTAATGATCACTGTTTACTCATGCGGAGGAGGAGGTGCTTCGAGCGACTCACCCGGTGCAGTAACCGAAGCTTTCTACGACAAATTGGAATCGGGTGATTATGATGGAATGATGGAAATGTTTGAAGGTACAGGAGAAATGTCAGAAGAACAAAAAAAACAAACAAGAGATTTTCTTGCAGGTGCCTGGCAAATGATGCAACAGCAGAAAGGAAAAGTTAAATCCATCGAAATTGTTAAGGAAAATATCAATGAGGCAGGTGATGAAGCCACAGTGGAAATCAAAATGATTTTCGAAAATGGCGAAGAACAAGGCGGTGAGCAAAAGCTGGTTAAAGTTGATGGCAAATGGAAGATGAAACAGCAGCTTTAGTTTTGGCTTTGTCTTAATTTTTATTTGATGATGAGGTTGTTTTTAGCATTTATCCGATAACTGCATCAAAAGATCATACAAATCAATTGCAGAAGGATGTATTGATAAGAAACAGCCCGGATAAAACAAAACAACCTCATTGTTTTAAACAATCAAACCCCAAAGATCAGTCTTATGAAAAAAATAAAAATTATTTCCTTTTTGATTCTCTTGTTTTCAATTGTAAAGTTTGCAGATTCACAGGAAACTCCTGCAAATTACGAGATCAATACAAACAACCACGTTTATCAGATACAGAATTTTGCTGCGAAAATAGATATTCAATTTACACACCTTCGCTACGGCGACACTGCAGCTATTTATATCATTCAACATGCTCCGGATGGTGAAAACATAACTGCAAAACACTGGATTGTTTATCAGGATTCTGAAATAAAAAACAACAATGATAAAGCAAGAATTCTTGTTTATGAAGTAAGTGAAAATGGAGAAAAGTCGCTTTATGATTCATGGAGCGCCTATAGAGATAAACCGGATGAGAAAGAATTAATCATATGGGCTAAAAAAGGTTTTTCAACCAGGCTGGAAAACACGGGCTATTTTTCAGCACAATATTATTTTATTAAAGGAGAAAATGAATTACTGAAAGATAAGACATGGTTCAGAATTATCAGAAACAGTAAAAATACCACAAAAAGGCCCTTGCTTGTTACTGATAAGTATTTGCATGTTATAGAAGACAGTATTGAGGTACATTTTGCATACAGAGACATGCCCGATAATTGTGTTATCAGGGTGTATAAATACAACAAAGACGGAAATAACAAATATTACAAAAACTACCAGCTTGGCAATAAAACCGTTGAGTATTACAGCGCTGAAGTTGCAGGCGACGGAGAAGGCTCATTTACTTTTTATCAACCCGGAAACTTCGAAATACATGCCTATTTCAGAAGAGACGGTTTAAAAGTAATACACGCCAGCGAAAGATTTTACATTTATAATAATTTCAAACCGGGATATGCCGTACCCTACATCTCAACGGCAAAATATGTTAATCGCTTTAACCATTTCACGGATAGATTCAGGGTAATTTTTCAGGGATTTCCGGCAAATGCCGAATCAACCGTGGAGTTGCATAAAACAAATGCTGACGGAGGTACAAGTTTAATTTCAACCAAAAAAGTTAAAAAGCAAGGTAAACTTTTTTACAAACCCCTTAGTACCGGAAATTACGAGTTTAAAGTGTATTTTGAAAGAGACAATAAATTTTTGAGGGCCAGCAGCAGATTTTATGTGACACATTCTCCTTACAGGAAACCAAAGCAGCAAGATAAGCCGGGCATTACTACCAATAAAAAAGAATATTGTAAAGGTGAGCCGGTTATTGCTGACTATTGGAATTTCCCGAAAGGAATAAAAAAAATAAAGCTCTATAGATACTGGTCGTCAAATAAACAACTTATTGAAAGCAGAAATGTTTTTGGAGATGATGGAAATATCCTATACCAGGATTTGGATATAGGTATTTACAAGGTAGTTGGCTATGATTTGGACGGGAACAAAATTGCTGAGACGGTTTTTAAAGTAATTGATTGTGATAAGAAATCAAAAACAGTTATTAAATATACAGACACAACTATAACAAGACCACCTGACCCTCCTCCTGTGGATCCCACTGATTCTAAAAGTGATTCAACTATTTCTTCTCCTCCTCGTGATACCATTCAAGTACCAGTTGACACGATAATATATACACCGTTGGATCCCAACGGGGATAACAAACCTGATTACGATCCAGCAACAGGTGTTTTATCTATACCGGATTCAAGTGTTGGCATACTACCTAAAGATCCAATAGAACTAAAAAACAAACGTGATTCAATGTTTATCGTTACGGCTCAGCTTGAATATATAATTAAGAATAACAAACCTCCCTATGTTCAGGCCTATTATAAATATTACCCTGAAAGAGTAAATTATTTTGTAGTATTTAAAATTAAAAATTCGGGCCGACAAATTTTGATAGGTGATACTATTTTAACTAAATGTGTTGGCGAGGGCTGGATATTGCTTCCACAAATTACTGAATATGGTCACTATCGCGTAAAATCTTATACTTATCATGATTATTATGAAAGCCCTGTTGATAGCACTGATTTTTGGGTATATAATGATCACAAGTTCGATGTAGATACTGATAAAGATGTGTATGAGATGAAAGAAGAGTCAGTTGATGTTAAAATAACATATAAAAATGTTGGACGTAATCTGGAATCACAAATTGAAATTCTGAAGGGTGAAATAAATACAGTGAATTATACATGCGATAAAGATAGGCTGATTCTAAAAAATCTTGCTGTTCTCAGGAACACAAAACCTTCGGAGGAGTATTTAAATAAAAAAGCCTCGCTTTTGAAGAAGTTTTATGTTAATCCTATAACGAAACGAGGTATTAATTCAATACGATACTACGTAAAACATAATTTTGATAATAAAAATGGTAGTATGTTGGATTTATTTAGTTTAAGATACCCTGATTTTCTGAATGATTTTAAAAGAAAAATAAACTCTACTTATAAACATGTTGATGATCCTGTAAATATAGAAAATATTGAGAACCGCGAAGGAATATTAACATACCAGATTGATAAACCGGGAAAATACACAGTTGTTTTACATGTAATTACTTTAGCATGGTTTAAAAATCCTGGATGGCAGTCAGCTCTTTCCGCTTTTTGTCCCTGGACTCTTTATCATGTGAGCAAAGAATTTGAAGTTGTAAAAGGAAAAGAAATGGAAGTGGATTGTCCTCTTGCTTATAAAACAGGTATTTCAGCAGAAGAGTTTTTAATAGAATTTGTACAATTATTTTTTCAGGATCCAAAGTGTTGTATGATGGCAGGTGCCGGGCCTGAGGAGTTTAATAAACTGACTGAACAAGAAATTGAAACAGGGATTCAAATGTTGGAACTTTTAACAGCACAGGTAAAAAGTAAATACGGTGGATTTAAGAAAGTATTAAAAACAAAAGAAGTCTCTGTCAAAGGTAATACATACAATTTTGATGTGACAGTTGAGTACAGGAACGGAAAAACCGAAACATTAAAAGATGTTTTTACTGTGTTTAAAAGCGGGGATCATTGGAGAGGCAAAGTAGTATTTAAAATAAAATAAAATGGAATGAATAGTAATTGTCAAACAAACACGAAGATAAGATATGTTAAATACAAATAAATAATCATTAACCCAAAACAAATTTCTCATGAAAACTATTTTGAAATAAATTTGTGATTCCTTTTGATTATTGTAAGAGATGACTTACTTTTAAGGCGGAAAGAATTTCGGAATAAACATTGGTAAAAATATATATGGAGTCCAGAGACCATCAAAAACGGGGCGGAACCGAAAAGCCATACGAGTAGGATAATCAAAAACGATTTATAATGGATAGTAAGTTTTTTACATTTATCAAACCCTATATATCATATATTGATAATGGGGAAATTTACCGCCGGCCATTCAGTTGGGTATATGTGATTCTGGCAATTTTAAAT
>CAZTAW010000140.1:0-8913 GCA_964611705.1 uncultured Bacteroidales bacterium | reverse complement strand
ATTCGTTCATATTGCCTACAACATTATAAGTTACGGGCGCTTGTTTGATCTTACCGAGGAATTTGCCGGTATCCCATTCATAAACGTCCAGCATACTTCCTTCTGGCCATGTACCGGCTGACCAGTGATACAATTCACCATATAAAACATGCGAATCCGCTGCATAGCTGATCATGGTGGAGCCATCGGTTGATGCACCTTTTGTGATCAGGTAATTGGTACAAGCATAAGAGCTTGTCACTGCAAAAATGAGTGCTGTAAATGCTAAAAGAGTTTTTTTCATAGTATTTTGTTTTTTTAAATCAGGCTATATCAAAGATTATTTTTAATTATTCCTTTTAATACAGCCTTTAATTGATTGCTTGTTTTTAAAAAGGGGGTAAAGATAAGGAAAAAATGGGTTTTGGGGTGTGTTTCGTGTTTTGTATTTTGTGGATGGCTGGTAGTTGGTGGCTCGTGGTTGGTGGTGGTAGTTATTATCCACTGATGGGCACGGATGTATGCACTGATTTTCACGGATATTTATCAGAGCATATCAGTGAGGTGATTAGTGTGTATCAGTGGACAGTTGTTTGAGGCAGTTCCTGCAAAAACCGGAACCTGATGGACAAAGCTATGCTAATGAACTTGTTGAACAACTTAATATGACAAGAGAAAATACCCGGACAAGGAGATAAAAACAGAACGGTACAGCCATCTTCTTGGTAGTTAATAGTTGGTGTTAAAAATGTTTGTATTGTTCATGTTGAAGAAGATTGACTTTTTTTGTTATTTTTATGCAGGTATAACACTGATAATCTACTGGAATAAATTGAAAGACTTTTCCATCCATATTATTGATAATAAAGGTAATAAGAAATTATCGGATTTGGATAGCTATGTTAATTTACATTCCCGCATAAGTGTTTTTCAACATCCTGATATGTTTAACTTTTATTATGATATCAAGGGATATCAACCATATTACTTTGTAATCTTTAAAGATAACATGATCGTTGCTTCGCTTTTGGTTTTCGAAATATCGGAAGTTGCCGGTATAAAAAGACAACTTACAAGCAGAATTATTTCATTTGGGGGTCCATTGATCAGTCAGAAATCAAAAGAAAAGGAGGAATTAGCATTTCAGGTACTAAAGGAACTGGAGAGATTTGTAGGGAAACGACCCTTATATATACAATTCAGGTTGTTTGAGGATGAGGAATACCTGGGAAATTGCTTTGAAAAAGCTGGCTATTTTTCTCAAAAAAGATACAATAGCCTGATCAGAATTGATAACAAGGAAAAATGTTTGAGGAGATTAAGTGAAAGTAAAAGGCGACAGATCAAAAAAAGTTTAAACAAAGGAGCAAGAATTACAGAAGTTCGGAATAAAGAACAGTTACAGGATTATTATCAAATTCTTAAAAATCTTTTTAAAACTAAAGTCAAGAAACCTTTACCTGATTTTTCTTTTTTTGAATCATTTTATAAATTTTCTTTCGAAAATAAACTGGGAAAAATATTGCTGGTTGAGCTGGAAAAAAAAATAATTGGGGGTATTGTATGCCTGATCACACCCGGAAAAGCTATTTACGAGTGGTATATTTGCGGATTAGACAAAGAATATCAAAAAATGGGAATTTATCCAAGTGTTATGGCAACATGGGGAGCCATTGAATATGCATGTAAAAACAATATTCCGGTATTTGATATGATGGGAGCCGGAAAACCCGGTATACCTTATGGCGTGAGGGAATTTAAACAGAAGTTTGGTTCTGAGAGAATAATTCAATACAGATTTAATAAGATCATTAACAAGCCGAAGTATGAGTTGGCTGAGTTTGTTTATAATATTAAACGATGGCTGTTTTGAGTAGAGAGTAGGGAGTAAGGAGGGGTGAAGTAGAGAAACGGTGAAGTAGAGAAACGGTGAAGTGGAGAAACGGTGAAGTGGTGATTGGATTGTAATTGTGAAGATAGGGGGGGGCTGGAGAAAATGTAAAACGGAGAAGGTTATGAAAGGAATGATTAAGGTTATTTTTGATTTTTTAAAGAAGAATCCTTTTTTGAGGGATGTTTTGCTGTTTGCTATTCTGATCGTTGGATTTCATTTGTTTTACCGTGCATGGGCGAATTGGTGGCAATTCTGGCCGGCAAAGGATTTTATTGTTTTGGTTAGGGATTGGCTTGCAGACCAGGTTTTTATACAAAGCACCTGGGTAAATCAGTATATTTTAGGCCTGGAATTGCTAAAAACAGACAGGGAAATGATCTTTCCCGGACATGGATTTATTGGTATAAATTTAGGTTGTTCCGGATTTAAGCAAATTATGCAATTCATAATTCTCATGCTTTTATTCCCCGGTCCCTGGAAACATAAATTATGGTTTATTCCTTTAGGGATACTTGTTGTTCATTTAACCAATCTTTTCAGAATTGTTGGCTTGTCTGTTGTAACCATCAACTGGCCTGATTACTGGCAATTTTCCCACGATTATCTCTTCCGGCCTTTCTTTTATGTAATGATGTTTTTGATGTGGGTTTTTTGGGTGGAGAGAATTAGAAGTGGAGAAATGGTGAAGCGGAGAAACGGTGAAACGGAGAAATGGTGAAGCGGAGAAACGGTGAAACGGAGAAACGGTGAAGCGGAGAAATGGTGAAGCGGAGAAATGGTGAAGCGGAGAAATGGTGAAGCGGAGAAATCATTAGGTTAAGATAAATTGATTATTCGTATTAAAGTGTTTTCCATTTTTCCGGATTGTTGATCATGGTTACTAATTTTCCAAGTATCCAATCATACTTTCTATAAAGTATTTCATGTGCTTCTTGGGATAGATAATTACATGCTAAAGCATAATCAAGCCAAACCTGAGTTTCCGCAGATTCCCCTTCGGAATCTGAAAGTTTTAATACAAATAACTTCGGATAACGCCTTTTTCTAAATGCTTCAGCAATATTTGCAGAAACTGATCTCGAAGAACGACGAATTTGATCAGTTAAAGAATAAGTTTCCTCTTTTGGAAAAGATTTTGATAAATTAAAAATTTCCATTCCAGACTCAAAACTTAGATTATAAACATCCAAATCCTTATGAGTTTTAATAATTTTCATAGTAGATTATATTTGATTATCATTAACTTATATACAACTACGTCCTCACAGCTTCGTTTCTTCTCCGTTTCACCACTTCACCGCTTCATCGCTTCTCCGTTTCAAAAACCCAAATTCACCCCCAAACTCACCGTATTCGTCTCCCCATGATAAAACTCAGGTGTGTATTTTTCGACGTTGCCGGTTATGTTTGAATGTTGATATTTTAAGTACAGGTAAGTGTTTGCAACGATTTGATAGACGGCGTCAAATAGGATTGTTTGGTTTTCCCAGGTGATGTTTTTAAGAATGGGTAATTTATGGAGATCACAATTGGGATCACTGGAACAGTCGGCATAGCTATAGTCATCACCGTGTTGTGCAAGGGTATAGGATAAATTGAAAGATAATCCCCGGATGGGTTTATATCCAAGGGCTAAATAATATTCCCTTGAATTATCGCGCAGATAATGACCCATATTGTATTTATTTGAAGCATAGGTTTGTGTGGCGATCTTATGGGCATAAACAAGCGGATTTGTGTGTGTAAATTCAAAAGTTACATTAATATTCTGAAAAGGAAAATCACTTAGCCTGAAACCGGTTTTGTAACTGAAAAAATTGAATTCATCTTTCTTTTTAAAATGTCGTACAGAAAGATCATCAACATAAAGCGTAAAATAAAGATGGAGATATTTGATATTTCTTGAACTGAAATTAAAAAACATCTGTGAGTTTTGGCCTGACTCCCCACCGGCATAGGTGGCATTTAACGTGTGATCAACGGATTTGTAGAATAGGAAAGGCACAAGATAAGCAGCATGTGGTCCACCCAGATCACTGTAAACAACCGAATTACCAAATGAAAAATTAAAATGTTTAAAAGGGTAAAAAGTAAACATATTGGATGCCATATATTTAGGATAAAAAACAGAACGATAGGTTCCATTCGTCCAGTATGAACTTGCACTGTCAATAACCTGTGAAACCAGCCAACCATGATAATAGTTAAAATCAAACCATCTAACAGGTTTTAACTGTAATTTGATCATCGCAAATGATGGTGTGTGTCCGGATTGAATATTGGTACCATGATAACCGATACCCCATTCTATGTGGTCTTTAACAATTCCGATATTTCCCCACTTCCAGGAAAAAGTAATTCCGCCTCTGGCTTCGCTGAAATCAATACCTTCCTCGCCATAATTTTTATATGGAACTCCCTGTTGTCTTGTATAGTATTCGGGATTTAACATGATCCGGCTGAGGTTACTATCCCTTACATTTGTATAAAAACCCACATTTTTTCCTATATATCCAAACAATGATGCACCTCCATAGGTACGTGTAAGCGTTCCATGCTCATTTGTTGCAAAGGATGCCCCGTAAATAAATTGCAAACCCGCCGTAAATGTGGAATCTTTATAAAACACTCCCGGAGGATTCAATGCTGTTCCAAAGTATTTGCTTTTCTTTAAAAGATCAGTTTTCTTATTCCATTCAACAGGCTTTTCACCCTCCAACTCATAAGCTTTCAAATAAAACTCCAACTCTTTTTGTTGACGTTTATTAAGAGCCCTTCTGTCTTCTTCTTCTTTCTCCCTGCTCCTTTCTCTCTTCTCATTTCTTCCTACTTCATACTCATTATCCCATTCCGCAATCTTAATCAGCTTTTCGTGAATCATCTCCCTGCTATACGGTTTAACAACATCATTCAACTCAATGATCTTCAAATTGGCCATTTCATCAAGAAAATTATAAATACCCTTGTTTGAAATATGTTCGTATACAACTTGAGCATCAACAGAAAATGCCGTTAGTATCGTTGCTATCATGATCAGGGTCTTTTTCATGGATGTTTTGTTTTATTCATCAAAGATAGGTTTTTTTGATAAACGGTGGGTTAGAGAAACGGAGCCCCATCGTTATCGGGATGGTAAAACGGAAAAGCGGTGAACAGGTGAAGTGGAGAATCGGAGTAAGGTAAAATGATTTTGGAGATAAGGAGCAGAAGTAAGAAATAGGGAGAAAAGGGTAAGTAGATGGGGTTGGTTGTATGGTTTGTAGAACATGTTGAATTTGGGTAGTTGTTAGGGCTTTGGTTTTGTGATTTTGTAAATCATGATTGGGCTTACGATGCCGAGGATAGCGCCGAGGGAGTTGTATAATAAATCTATAGGATTGAATGTCCTTCCGGGGATCCAGTATTGGAGAACTTCACAAATTGATGCATAGGCCAGGCCAGCCAGGAAAAGGTATGCTATTTTTGTTTTGAATTTTCTGATTTGATTCCATTTGTAGTACAACCATCCACCAGCGAAAAAGATCAAGAAATGGATCAGATAATCCAGACGTATTACTTCTCCTTCCCGCTCGACTTTTGGTGTAGGAACATCGGGGATGACGTTTAGTATAAAAAGAGCTATTATGTATAACCATAATACGATTGGGAGAAATCTTTTCACTTTACTTGTTTTGTTTGTTTAAAATTGCAAAAAAATTTGTCTTTAATAATTATAATATTGCTAGTTTCTAAGTCTGTTGCTCAGTTAATTTAAACCACAGAGAAATCAACAGAAAAAATAATCAGACAGAGTTTAAATTACACTCCCTCCAAATTATCATTTAATTCAATTATTGTTATTCCTTTTTCTTTCTCTTACTCCCTACTCCTTACTTCCCACTCTTCTCCTCTTCACCGCTTCCCCGTTTCACAACTACGCCGACCTTGCCTTCTTAAACAAAATATTATACCATGCTCTCCAAAAGTACTTCCAGTCTGTGCTGAAGGGATGCTTTTCATACTCATCGAGGTATTTATGTTCGGAGGCTTCGATTTCTTTAAATGTCTTCGGCATATCAGAATAAAAGGGAGGAATCATTCCGGGTTTGTATTGGGTTCTTCTTTCCTGCATTTCTTTACTGTAAAGATCAAAATAATGTTTGCTAAGCGGTCGTACTCCTACAATTTTCATTTCACCTTTCAGGATATTAATGAACATGGGTAATTCATCAATCCAGAATTTTCGCATGATTCGCCCCAGGGTTGTTACTCTGAAATCATTTTTAAATTTACCTCCATCCTGCAAATTATTTTTGTCAAAAACATACCCTTGTATATATTCCGAATAAGCATGCATGGTGCGCATTTTATACACTTTGATAATCTTACCATGTTTGCCAATGCGTTTCAACCTGACCAGTGGTCCGTATGTAGGATTGTAATCAAAAAAAGGTTCTTTAATTTTGCGAGCTGCAAAATAGAAATGTCCGTTAAGAAAAGATTCGTCAATAACTTCAAATCCACATGAGTATAATCTTCCGAGAGTTTCAGCCTTGGATAAAACGCGGTTTCGACCGGCAGTTGTGGCAAAGTATATTTTTTTTGTGAAAACCAGTTTGGGAAATAATCGTTTGAATACCCAGTCAAAGAAGTAATAAATATAATTAAATACCGGGGGATATTTTTTTAAAATTCTTTGCTTTCTCAGCACATAGGTTTCCGCACAATCAATAAAAACGCCGCCCTCGGGCAGCTTTACATTTATTGATTCAAAAAATTTATTGATGCGGCGTATATCATTAACCCGTTTGAGATTAATAATGAATTTATACGTATTTTCAGGTTGGTTTTCTACGTTGAATTTGGTTGTTGTTGCCAAAACCAGGGCTTTGCCGTTTTCAAGATCGGTATACTTTTTAATAAACTGATAAACTTCTTTACCGGCCTCCTGAATGATCAGGTTTTTCATATAAGTTGGTTTTGGTATTTAAGGCAAAGTTAAGTAAAAAAGTTAATTAATGGATCATAGTTTTGTTATTGGTGGTGTCGTCAGCTAGAGTAGAAAGTAAAGAGTAAGAAGTATGGAGAAGGGAGAAACGGAGAAGTGGAGAAATGGAGTAGTGGAGTTTTTGAGTGATGTAGTGATGGAGTGTCTTGTCCTGACATTGTATTATCCGGAGAAAAGGGCCGATGATTTGATTGTTCGTGTTTGGTAGCTCGTGGTTCGTGGCAGTGTATAGTGGCATAAGCACCTTCATGTAATTGCAGACAATCTGAATGTATACAAGCAGAAGACGGATCGGGAAAACAAGTTTGGTACTGAAAGCATTTCAAAATAAAAAGTTCCTGTATTTCTTTGTTGCCAGGAAAAATGAATCTCTTTATGTAATGAGTTTATCGAGGAGATAGAACTTGTACTGAAAAAGAAGGTGCTGGGAGAATTCAGATCATTTGCCAAACTCTTCGAATATTTGCTGGAACGCTCAAAGGAAGAGGCCCTCACACTGGTAATAGAAGAATTTCAGGAGTTTGAGCAATCCAATCCATCCGTTTACAGTGAAATGCAAAAACTTTGGGACAGGTTTAAAATGGGCCGTGATCAGGAAGTTTCGAAAATGAACCTGGTTTTATGCGGGTCCGTATTTAGTTTGATGAAAAAAATCTTTGAAAACGCCAATACGGTTTCAGCAGATAACTTCCTGACGTTTTATACAATAACAGGAGGCGTTGCAAAATATGTAGAGATTTTTATTGATAAAAAGTGTTTTACCCTGGCAGACATGCTGGATGAAATATTCCGGCCCAATTCATTGCTGCTGGAAGAAGGCAGGAACATTCTTATTGAGAAATTCGGAAAGGATTATTTAACCTATTTTTCAATACTTGCCCTTATTGCTTCAGGAAAAACATCCCGGGGAGAGGTCGAAAGCATACTTGAAAAGGACGTCGGAGGATATCTCAATCGGCTTGAGAAAGAATACAACATTATTGAATCCATCCGTCCTGTCTTTGCCAAATTGGGTGGCAGACTTTTAAAATATATGATTGCCGATAACTTCCTGGCTTTTTGGTTCAGGTTTATTTACAAATACCGTTCTGCCGTAGAGATCAACAATCTTGACTATGTTAAGCAGATCGTTCAACGTGACTTTGAAACTTACAGCGGCCCGTATCTTGAGAAATATTTCAGGCAGGTATTGTCTGAGCGGAAGCAATACAATATTATCGGTAGGTACTGGGACAGGAAAGGCGAAAAGGAAATGGATATTGTTGCTGTAAACCAGATGGGGAAAAAGGCCCTGATCGCCGAAGTAAAAAGAAGCAAAGAAAAAATAAATATCAGGGAACTCAAGGCCAAAGCCAGCGTGCTTGAGCGTGAACTATCCGCTTTTCAAATCAGCTACAGAGGCTTTTCGTTGGAGGATGTTTTTTTAAGTGAGGGAGATATGGAGAGGGATGAGCGGTGAGCGTGAGAGATGAGTTGGTGAGTTGGGGGATCGTTTAATTTTAGATATTCTCACTTGCAGGATTCTTCTCCATAAGCCTCAATTATTTTTGACACAAATGATTTGGGATAAATACGTCTTGCCCAGGCTTCGGCAAGGATAGCAGAAATTGCTCTTGAAGATCGTCTAATTTGGTCAACCAATACGTACTTTTCATCTCTTGGGAATGTGTGTGCCTTGAACCAATCAAGCTTAATAGTTGATTGGATGCTATACAAATGATGGAAGACTTTAAGGAGTAGTTTTCATGAGTGTGGAGCCTACAAACTGGTGGGTGGCTGACCATGAAGCAACGAATTAAAGAGATGGCCTTCCGCTTAGGATGTTCAGGTAGACTAAGCAAACCGCCATATGCTGCAATTACCGGAAACGGGATTGTGGTGAGCGATAATGGAACCGAGCCCCGGTTTGCCGGGGTGAGCTCACGAATACCTTTAAAATAAACAAGATATGAGTAAAAGCAAGGGCTAAGACCTTTGCAGGTGAGTGGTAAGGAGTTGAATCCGCCTGAGGCGGACGAGGGTTAATTCCCCGCCCCCTGGGGCGTTTTTCAAT
>CAZTAW010000139.1:0-8924 GCA_964611705.1 uncultured Bacteroidales bacterium | reverse complement strand
CATAATTCACAGCTTCGGCTGCTGCCACGGCATGCTTCCCCATTTCCTCCCTGATCTCAGGATTCATAAGTGGGGAAGGGGTTTCTTCAACCACTTTTTGATGCCTGCGCTGAATAGAACACTCGCGCTCAAAAAGATGAATAGTATTGCCATGCTGATCAGCCAGTATCTGAAATTCAATATGATGGGGCGATTCGATATATTTTTCAATATACACGGCATCATCTCCAAAGGCAGCCCTGGCTTCGGATTGCGCACCGATCACCGCCCTTTCTATATACTTTTCGTCATGCACAAGGCGCATACCCTTTCCGCCTCCGCCTGCCGATGCTTTGATCATTACCGGAAGACCGATTTTCTTTGCGGCCTGAACAGCTTTTTTAGGGTTCGTAATTTTCTGCTTTGTACCCGGAACAACAGGCACACCCGCCCTGGTCATGGTTGCACGAGCTGTGAGCTTATCGCCCATTGTTTTAATGGCATGGGCCGAAGGCCCGATAAAAATAATGCCCTCTTCTTTACATCTCTCAGAAAAAGCAGCATTCTCGGAGAGGAATCCATAACCGGGATGTATGGCATCTGCCTTGCATTTTTTGGCAACTTTAATGATCTTGTCTATCACGAGGTAGCTTTCTGTGGAGGGTGATGGCCCAATGAAATAAGCTTCATCAGCATAACGTACATGCATGGAAGTACGGTCGGCTTCCGAAAACACGGCAACCGATTTTATTCCCATTTCGCGGCACGAACGCATAACCCTGATGGCTATTTCCCCTCTGTTGGCTACCAGTACTTTCTTTATCATATAAAACAGTTTAGGTTCTACTCCTTAACCAGATTTTTCTTCCGGCCCTCAAATATTTCTGCAAATTTTGCCGGTAATTTGGGCTGTAAATATAGGGATTTTTTTACTTATAACATTGTTATTAAATTAACACTGAGTGTTTTATGCAAAACTTTGTATTCGGTTATTTTTCAAACTGTTGTGTAATATATACCGGAATTTGTTTTACTGCTGAAATCCAACTATTTTTGCTGAATAATTTGGCCCCGTAGCTCAACTGGATAGAGCGTCAGATTCCGGTTCTGAAGGTTGTGGGTTCGACTCCCGCCTGGGTCACAGAAAAAGATCGGCTTTGCTTGCTTATAAAGTAATGCTGATCTTTTTTCATCTATACCTGAAAAGAAAAGAGCGGGTCCGGGCGACCCGCCATCTGATAATCTGGTAAGTATCTCACTGACAACTGAGATATTCAGACAGGCAACTTACAGAGCGGAAAAGAATGAACGAAACCATCACAAACCTGCCTACTATAAAGTACATCGAAATGGAAAACGTTACTGCCATTTTAAAAAAAACCTGATTAAACACCATGTACAATACTGGCTATCAGATATAAAAAGTTTTGATGTTTTTCACCGAAATAAAACAAACTGAAAATATAATACCCTTCAATCTTTATAAATAAACTACCCCGCCGCAGAGCAGCGGGGTATTAAATGGAATATTGAAAAACGCCCCAAGGGGCGGGGAATTAACCCTTGTCCGCCTCAGGCGGATTAAAAAGTGATTTTACCATTTCCGTAATACGTAAATAAGCATCGGTATAATAATTTGCTATGCAGAGCCTCCGGGTTGATTGGGATCATCAGGATTCTCCTCCTCCGGTGGTTCTGGCGGATTGGGGGGATCAGGATCCGGTGGATTTCCTCCATTACTATTTCTTATCCTGCCGATCTCCTTTTGTCTGGATAATTCAAATTCTCTGCTGATTTCTTCTGATTTCTTTCTTTTTTTCATAACTGTAGTATATTGCTGTTACTAAAAATTAATTGTATATCCTTTCTGTAACAAGGTACATTTTTTGAAAAAACGTTACTGTTTTATTACTTTTGAAATCATAAACATGCGGATGAAATACCCGCTATATAAAACTTATGAGTATCCTGAATTTTTTTATTTTAATCTTTTTTTTGAAAAGTCTGCATGTAAGTGATGTGAAACAGAAAAATCACATCCTGAGCCCTGATTCCCTACTGTATTATTATGATCATTGTTTATATCAAAAAGGAATTAACTGGTACAGGTCGCATCAGGATCATTTATCCGAAAACACATGGGCGTATTGCCTGGCACTGAAAACCGCCGGAAACTGCTATAAAGCAATCAGAAAATACGATACTGCCGAAGTATTGTATAAACGTAGCCTGCAATGCAGCAAAAAATTCAGGCATAATCCCGACTTTCTGGTCAGAACTTATGCAAATCTGGGCGCCTTGCAAAACATCCGCGGTAAGCATGATCATACCATGAAATACTACAATAAAGCACTGAAAACACTTTACAGTCAGCAGGAAAACCTATTCCCGCAATTGTTTTTTCAGATCGGTATTCATTATGACAATATTTACCAGCTTGATTCGGCATTGATTTATTATCATGTTGCGGAAGATTCCGTTATGTCAATATTCGGAGAGGGAAGCGCCGAGCTTCATGGAATACTGCTTGGTAAAGCCAATCTGTATTACAAGAAAGGAGAATACGAAAAAGCAAAAACCGTTTACCAAAATGCCCTTTCTCTGATTGAAAAACATCCTTACAGTAAAGTCATCAACGTCAATCAACTCAGGCTTTACCGCAACATAGCATTATGCCATAAAAAGCTAAAGCAGTATCGGGAAGCGCTTTCCATACTTTTAAGTGCTGAAAGGAAAGCCATGTCACCGCAGTCAATATACAGAATTTCCAAAATATATTCGGATATCGGTTATCTTTACTGTTACCTGAATAAATATGACTCTGCTCAAATTTATTTTGAAAAATCAATTCAGGTACCCGAAGAAACGGATACTTTGTCATTGGCCATTGCCTGCCGCAAATACGGTAATTTTTTGTTGATATACAAAAATGACATTCCCGGCAGCCATAAATATTACCTGACGGCAAAAAAATACTATGAAAGTATCTACGGAAGGCTTAACGAAGGAATGATCAGTATCTATACCTGTCTTGGCACCATTGAAGCCTACCGCGACAGCTCCATGAATGCACTTGAATATTTTCAGCTCGCCCTTAAATGCATTGACACCAGCCTTAATCAAAAGGATTTTGCTGCAAACCTGTCTGCTGGTTATCCGCCCTCACTGAAAATACTCGATATTGTATTAAGAAAAATATATGATATTGATCAATTGCTTGCTGGAAAAAACTATAAAGACCTGTATCTTTGCAACTGCCTGCTTGAAAACCTTGATTATTATACCCGTGGATTTGAACGCCTGATACTAGATAAAACCCTGATGACAGATCAGATCAACCAATACCGTACCGGATTGAGAAAGTATATTAATAAAGGTATGCGTGTTGCATGGGAATTGTATAAAATAACCGGAAAACCGGAGCACATCAGCAAGGGGTTTGAATTAAGCGAAAAAGCCCGTTCCCTTATCTTAAAGGCAATGTTTTACAAACAGAACATTGGCAAAAGACTGCCCAAAAAGCTTGCAAAACAAGAGGAAGAGCTCCGCAATACAATCAGCCTGACAGGAAAAATGCTCAGAGCAATGGATCAGAATGAATCAAAAGAACATCAGGATAGTCTTCGTAGCGTTTTTGTTAATCTGCTGAGGAAACATGAAAAAATAATGGGGAAAATCAGAAAAAAACATCCTGGTTATTTTTCAATGTATTATACACATACACCGTCAATTGCAGAAATAAGGACTAAGCTGGCTGAAGAAGAAGTGATGATCGAGTTTTTTGTTGCTGATAGCAGCCTCTATTCATTTGTACTGAGCAGGGATACACTGATGTGGCATAATATATTTCTTAACAGTGAATTACAGAATGAAATTCATTCGCAGATCATTTTTACAGATATAGACCATGAAAATCGAATTACTCAGGAAAAATATCAAAACACTGCACTGAAACTTTACAAGATATTGATAGAACCGGCTATTAAAAACAGCAATGCAACAAAGCTTCTCATTATACCAGATGGAAAGTTATGCTTTTTTCCTTTTGAAGTTTTGCTTACCAGAAAAGTAAATGCAGAAAACACATACAGGGACCTTCCCTATCTTATCCGTAATTATACCCTCTCATACAATTACTCGGCAATGTTTATTAGTAAAAAGACAGCAGACCACCGGCAAAAAGCAAATCTTGCTATTCTGGTACCCGATTATTGCAAGCTGCCGGATGGCAGTATTACATTTTTAACCCCTATCAAGAAAGCTTTACAGGAAGCAAATGAGCTAAAAGAAATGATGAACGGGAGACTGATACATCCGGCAGAGATGAGTATTGGTCAACTGAAACAAAAGATCAAAAATTATGGCATGCTGCATTTTGTTGCGCATACCATGCTTAATGCGCAAAATCCTTTGTATTCAAAGCTGGTTTATTCAAATTGCCCGGATGATACAACAGGTGTGCAGGATCTGTTTGCAATTGACATTTGTAATATGCAACTTAATGCACAAATGGCAGTTTTAAGCAGCTGCAACACAGGTTACGGCAAGATGGTTTCCGGAGAAGGCATTATGAGCCTGGCATGGGCTTTCAGGTATGCCGGCTGTCATTCAATTATCATGACTTTGAACGCCATCGAGGATAATTCTGCCCGGATAATCATGCTGGCATATTATAAAAACCTTGAAGCGGGAATGGAAAAAGACGAAGCACTTCGGCAGGCAAAGCTAAAATACCTTGAAACCATTTTGCCAAGCAAATCTCATCCCAAATACTGGGCCGGGATCATTTCCATCGGTGATCAATCCCCTGTTTTTTCAAAAGCTAACGGGTATTCATATATGATTTGGATTCCGGTTGCATGCTGTTTGATACTGATGATCATTTTCCACCGGTCACTCTTCAGGAAGCTGTTCAAGTAAACTTTGTGCTTTTTCATTAAAAAATTGTCCGTGATCATTTGCAATTGCTGTGAGTAATAACCGGGCCTTGCCGGTATCGTTATTGGCTAAATAAGCCAGAGACATATACCACCGGGCCTCCTGTTGATATTCAGAGGTTTTATTGATATTTTCCAAATATTGAATGGCTTCCGTGTAGCTATTTAACTGCATGTATGACATGGCAATGTAAAAGGATGCCAATTCTTTATGATGCTTTTCGACCTCTTTAAAAAGAGAAACGGCCTTTTTGTAATCACCATTCCTGAAGGATTTCATACCATTATTTAACTGATATTCAATACTTTTTGCATCACGCAATTCAATGATTTCCGTATAAGGTGTATAATAATCCATGTAAAGCTCCTGCGGGGTTTTTGACATGAACTGGTTAAACAAAATCGGGACCGCTATAATCAGCAAAACCACAACGGCTGCTGCGTATGCCAGATATATGCGGTTAATGCCGAAGCCACCTGGATTGATAATTCTTCTTTTTTTTCTAAAATATTTGTTTTCAGCATGTTCCAGATTATTAAGAAATCTGATTTTCTCATCATTTCTATTTATTTCATCAACCATTTTGTAAAGGTTGATTATCCCAGCCAGTTCTTTATTATTTTCTATTTCCTGTTCAAAAACTTTTTTCCTTTCGGCAGGCATCTCGCCGGTAAGATAGGCTTCTATTTCATGATAGGTATTATTACTCATCTTTTAAATTTTTAAATAAGGGATCGGCTTCGAGCAGCTTTTTAAGCTCTTTCATGCAATCAAACTTTTTCTTTCTTGCATGGTTTTCAGTATTTAAATTCATTTTTGTTGCTACATCAGCAGCTTTATTTTTATTTAGAAATAGCTGAAAAATCATTCTGCAGTTTTTATTAAGTTTTTTTATATTTGAATAAATGACCTTTAGCTTTAAATCATTAATATATTCTTCTTCAAGCGTTTCAAATTCATCTATCAATAGTATGTTTTCATCCTCATCGCTGAAATCCATATATATTATCTCTTTTTTCTTTTTCCTGGCATGAAGCCATTTATTTCTGCATATCATGAAGAAGTAGGATTCAAAATTTTTTTTCAAAACAAATCCATTACGGCTAATATTTTTATAAACTATATAAATACCCTCGTGAAATATATCTTTCGCTTCATTTTCTGAACCGTACTGTGAAACTACAAGTGCTTCAATTTTTTTATAAAAATTCTGATAAACATATTGCAATACTTCGCTTTTACCACAACGTATACCCTCTAAAATGGTGTTATCATCCAGCTTATCAGTTTGTATTTCCTTCAAGGCGAATTTGTTTTGATACAAAGCTAAAAATTTCTAACCGCCTGAACAAAATACTTTCCATTTAATAAAAGGCAAACTTTTTACCACCAGGGTCATTAAACTTCAGCATTTAAAATTGGAAACAGCTTTAATTAATTATACCGATGTACCGATAATCATTTTATTAAAATAATCTGCCTCTATAATAAGATGTACATCTTTTTGAAAAACGTTACAAATCAGAAAGAAAAAAAACATAGACGAATTCTGCTCATGCCTATGCAGTTAATGTTTAAAAAGCTTCGAAATTTTTATTTCTGAAAAAATAGTGTTCTGCCAACTACAAACCAATCTGCATACTAACCAGTTCGGCCAGATCATAGTTTTTCATTGTTTCTTCTTTGTTTTTATATTTGATACCGTCGGTCATCATCACCATGCAGAAGGGGCAGGCTGTAACCACCACATCAGCCTTTGCTTCCATTACATCTTCTATTCTTTCGATGAAAACTTCCTTGTCGCCTTTTTCGGCTTCCTTGAACATTTGTCCGCCACCGGCGCCACAACACAGGGCAAAACTCTTTGAACGTTTCATTTCAACCGTGTTTACATTCATGGCTTTCAGCACTTTTCTCGGCGCTTTGTATTCGTTGTTGCATCTGCCCAGATAGCATGGGTCATGGAAAGTAAAGGTTTGGCCGTTGAGCTTTCCTTTTGCAGGCTTTAGTTTTCCATCTTTGATCAGTTGAGCGAGAAATTGAGAATGGTGCAATACTTCAAAATTCCCTCCATAATCAGGGTATTCATTTTTCAGTGTATTGTAATCATGCGGGTCGCAGCTTATGATCTTTTTCACTTCATAGCCTTTCAATATCTCGATATTGGTCATGGCCTGCATCTGGAAAAGCATTTCATTACCGCCACGTCGGGCTACATCTCCGCTGTCGCTTTCTTCAATGCCCAGCACCGCATAGTCAATCTTCAGGTGGTTGAGTATCTTAACAAATTCCCGTGTTACCTTTTTATACCTGTCGTCGAATGCGCCTGCCGAACCCACCCAGAAAAGGTATTCGGGTTTTTTGCCCTGAGTTGTCAGCTCTGACATAATTGGAACTTCAAGCTTAACATCTTCCGCCCATTTCATCCTGTCTTCGGGAGAAAACTGCCAGGGAGCACCATTGTTTTCGATATTGGTAAAAATCGCATTCAATTCACCCGGCCCTGCCGATTCTTCCATCACCAGGTAGCGGCGCATATCCACAATAAGGGTGGGATGGTTGATGTTGATGGGGCATTCCATAGCGCAGGCATTACAGGTTGTACAAGCCCAGAGTTCCTCCTCAGAAATATAATCCCTGATCAAGGATTTGTTATCGTCAAAATCTTTACCGTTCTTTACCATTCCGGGGCCTTTTTCTTTCATCCTTGCCCTGAGGTCCATCAGTATTTTTCGCGGACTAAGTTGTTTACCGGTTATATTGGCCGGGCAAACCGAGGTACATCTTCCGCATTCGGTGCAGGCCAGTGAATCGAGGTAGTTCTTCCAGGTGGTGTCTTCCGCATCCTTTACGCCAAAACGGGAAGGTGCTTCTTCTTCATCAGCCGCAGGTTCTTCAAAAGCTGCATTGGGGTCCATCATCAGTTCTACTTCTTTGGTAATTTCCGGCATATTGTAAAGGTATCCCAGGGGTTCCAACCTGCTCAGGAAAACATTGGGAACCGACATAAATACATGGAAATGCTTGGAATAAGGCAGGATGTTAGCGAAGATAAATATCCATAATATATGCGCCCACCAGTTGATCTCATGCCAGGTAAAGAGAAGGGTTTCATGTTCTTTGCCTACAACAAAACAGCTTGCTATGATTTCACTAACCGGAAAAACACCTGCAAAAGTTTCACTTTCCGCCTGATGCATTAATATATAAAAGGTATTCATGCCCAGCAGGCTTACCATCAGTATCAGGATGATGGTAAGTGCAATGTTGGCATCAATCTTTGAGATGGATTTCATTTCCTTGCCGTAAAAGCGGTTGATATGCATAAACAGCCGCCTGAAAAGAAAAGCAATAATGGCAATAAGGACAATCAGTGCAAAGATATCACCCGATGCCGTGATCACGTCATAAACCGGCCCCAGGAAAACAAGTACCCTTTCAGTGCCAAACAAACCATCTATGATCATTTCGATACTTCCGATGAGGATTACCAGGAATCCCCAGAAAACCAAAGCATGCATCAGACCAACAACCGGCCTTCTGAATATCTTGCTTTGCCCGATGGCTACTTTCATCATGACCCCTATTCGTTTGGGTATGTTTTTGATGGGGAAAGGTTTTGTAAATTTCATAAAGCCGAAGATCCGGTACATGGTGAATGTAAAAACAGCCAGTGTTACCAAAATAGCTGCAAGAAAGATTATTTCTCTGGTTTCCATAAGGGAACGGTTTAATTAACAATAACTTACTTATATCTTAATAGTTGCAATATTAGGAAGAAATGAATTTAGAATAAAAATAAATTAGGGAGTGGGTGGTGTTGAATTGTAATACGGATGTAATATCAAGGCGATTGGTTCTTTGCAGGTTGTTGTTTACAGACCTGTCAGGTTTTGAAAACCTGACAGGTCTAAGAACAATTATTTCACAACAAACTTCCCCTTATCCAACACTTTACCGTTGCTTTTAATTACAACCAAATATATCCCGCTTTTCCATTCATAAAC
>CAZTAW010000138.1:0-8942 GCA_964611705.1 uncultured Bacteroidales bacterium | reverse complement strand
CTATCTGAGCAATGTTCACTATCCATGCTGATGAGTCATGTTCCATAAATGATCGAATAAAATCTTCAGTAAAAACATCGAAACCATATGATTTCAATCCCTCTATATATGCATTGATATAATTTATGAGGATTGCAGAATCAGATAATTTTTTTAGAAATGTGCTGTTCTCAAGTAATACCGAATCCCTTTCGTATCCGGCATATTGGTCAGGTTTTTCGATTGAATCTTCTTTGAGGTTTGTCTTGAAGATGTAATTTGGTGTAAAAAGCAAAATGGCACCTTTTTGTTTTTTTGTGGTATATTGGCGTGCTATTTTACTTTCAATTCCACATCCGTTGATCATGAAATTGAACAACAAAGAGAAAATCGTAATTTTTGATATCATTTTCAGATAATTCACCGGTTAAGTATTTTAGTTGAAAAAATTCATTGACATAACAATAAACGAATCAAAATATTAACAACGCAAAATTCCGGTTGATATTTGCCAGCTCATCAAAGATCAAATTAAGAATTGAAATTTTTTATTTCTGCAATAGTTTTTTGCCAAAAGTTTCTCCGTATTGTAGTGCTTCCGTTAGATTTCCCTCGTCGGGTGTAAACTTTACAAAGACACCTTCATTCAAGTATTTGAGTTTTAGATTGGAAAGTCCTTCTTTAATAAGATTCATATTTTCACCGCTCCATCCATATGAACCAAATCCGCCTGCCAGTTTTCCTTTGTCCCTGATTGGCGATATTACGGCAAAAAGCTTATAAATTGGCAGCAGGATGTTTTGATTTATAACAGGCGAACCAACAATTAATCCGGTGCTTCGGCTGATCTTGGAGTCTAACTCACCAATTGAAGCATGCTCAATATCGGTAACTTCAACTTCAATATCACCATTTTTTCGGATTCCTTCTGCAATTTTTTCTGCAATTTGTCCGGTATTATGATAAGCTGAAACGTATGGAATAAAAACAAAATCCTGTTCAGGTAACTTTGTATACTCTGTAGCCCATTTTTCGGAAAGCTCCACATATTTTTTCCAGTTGTTTCTTAAAATCGGGCCATGACCTGTGCATATTGCATCAATATCCAGTTTACTTATTTTATCAGTGGCTTTGAGCATGAATTTGCTGAAAGGACGTAAAATCACATTGAAATAATACAAAAAGGCGTCATCATATTTTTCAACATCCACCAGATCATCAAACATTTTTTCATCGCAATAATGCGCCCCGAATGAATCGCATGTAAACAGCAATTTGTCTTCTTCCATATAGGTATATATGGAATCGGGCCAGTGAAGGTTGGGGGCGCTGATAAAACGCAGGCTTTTATTTCCCAGGTCAAGGGTATGTCCGTCTTTAACAATGATATGCGGAAACTCGGGTCCGATCATATTTTTCAGGTAACGAATAGCATTTCCACTACCAACTACTGTTGCATTGTGTGCAACATTGAGCAGGTTTCTCAGGTTTCCCGAGTGATCGGGCTCCGTATGATCAATGATAATGTATTCAATTTCAGCAGGATCAACTACCTGCTTGATTTTACTATAGTAGGTATCCCAGAATTTCAGTTTTGTTGTTTCTACAATTGCTTTTTTTTCAGCGTTAATAAAGTAGGAATTATAAGTGGTTCCGTACCGGGTTTCCATTACAACATCGAATGTTACAATGTCATAATCGAGAACACCTATCCATTTTACATCTTTATTAACATCTAAAACCTGTGTGTCTTTTCTCATAGATTATATCTTTGAAAGTTTATAAATCCAATGACATTTGCCAGCTTCCATTACCGTTTTTTTCCCGGTTATCGTTTTGTTCATTATCCCCGTTTTCTTCATTTTCCGTTTGATTCTTTTCTTGTTCCCGGGATCCTTGTTTGGCATCTGCAGGCCCATCGTTTTCCCGGATTTCAGGTTCATCCATTTGTTCTTTTTCGGATGATATTTTTTCCGTACTGTCTTCTTCAGGCAGTGGTTCCAGCAAAGTGATCTTTTTTACTTCTTTTGTTGTGGCTCTTTTACCCCGCGCCTGTGAACTTTTTACACCAATGAATTCGTCCAGGAGAATCACTTCATCATCAACCGGCCCCCCCCTTTTTTTTCTAACAAACGTTATTTCAACTCTAGGATGCTGATCCAAACTGATAGCGATCAATTCCGATTGGTTGTTATCGCCGATAAATCCAACTCTTTTGTTTTCCGGTGTATCAGCATCAATTTTAAACCTTTTAATATAGTAATTTTTAAGTTCTGCTTCAAAGTATACGGCTGATAATACTTTATCGGGATCAAATTTCTTGATAATGATCATGTTCTCATCAAAATGTGTTGACAGATTGTAATTTACCAATTTGAAAGCACCTGATTTCATAATCGTCAATATTTTATCATTTCCCCTGAATGCGCCAAGGTACTCCCCCCTTTCTTCTGTATTTAACCGCTGTACAGTATCGTCAAACCAAATGTCAATAGCACCAAGTGTTGATACGCCTTCTTCCTTTTTTACGATATCCCTTACGGCATGTCGTGTAAGGGTGTTTCCTTTAGCTCCTCTTCCTTTGATATCAAGTTTACTGAAATCAAATTCGAAAGAGAGTCTTCTCAATCTGGGTTTTGGCTGCAGGTAAGTCTTAACAACTTCAGCTTCACCATTGGGGTTTGTTGTAAAATAAAGCACTTTGGTACCTTTGGTTCCGCGTGTAAGCTCGTATTCTTTATCGCGTGTTACACTTAAAACAGCAAACCGCTTAACGAATGTTTTACCATGCAGGCCGTCACGGTATATCATATTGTAGATGGTCCGGTCATCATTCCTTTTAAAAACATCAATATGAATAATATTTTTACCGACAAAAGTCTTGGGAGATACTTTTGTTACAACGAAAGTACCATCAGTCCGGAAAACGATAATATCATCAATATCGGAACAATCGCATACAAATTCATCTTTTTTGAGTGTGGTTCCGGCAAAACCCTCTTTACGGTTAACATAAAGCTTTTGATTAGCTGCGGCCACCATTGTAGCCTCAATAGTATCGAAATTCCTGATCTCTGTTCTGCGTTCTCTGCTTTTTCCGTATTTTTTTTTGATCTGCCTGAAATAATTGATGGTAAAGCCAATAAGATGGTCAAGATGATTTTGAACTTCTTTAATTTCGTTTTCTATGCCTTTTATGTGTTCATCGGCTTTGAGGGCATTATATTTTGATATTCTCTTGATCCTGATCTCAGTTAGTTTGATAATGTCATCACGGCTTATTTCTCTTTTAAAGAGCTTTTTATAAGGCTTCAAACCTTTATCAATGGTTTCGATCACGGATTCCCATGTTGTACACTCTTCAATTTTTCGGTAAATACGTTTTTCAATAAATATTTTTTCCAGGGAAGAAAAATGCCAGTCTTCTTTCAGTTCCGACATTTTTATTTCCAGTTCCTTTTTAAGTAGCGTAACTGTTGTGTCAGCAGATTCTTTGAGGATATCGCTGGCGCCAATAAACATGGGCTTCTCATCTACGATTACGCAGGAATTAGGAGAAATTGAAACCTCGCAATTGGTAAATGCATAGAGGGCATCAATAGTTTGGTCGGGAGAAACACCGGGGGCCAGATGAATCTTGATTTCAACCTGTTCGGCAGTGTTATCGTCAATCTTCTTTATTTTTATTTTTCCTTTATCGTTGGCTGTAACAACAGATTCAATAAGACTTGTAGTAGTGGTACCATAAGGTATTTCGGTTATAACCAGTGTCTTCTTATCTTCCTGGGCAATCTTGGCCCTGATTCGAACCCTTCCTCCCCTTTTTCCATCATTATATTTCGAAAAATCAGCAAGTCCACCTGTGATAAAATCAGGATAAAGCTCAAAATCTTTTCCCTGTAAATATGCAATTGTTGAGTCAATTAGTTCATTAAAGTTATGCGGTAATATTTTTGAAGCCAATCCAACAGCGATACCTTCAACGCCCTGAGCAAGAAGCAAGGGAAATTTCACAGGCAGATTTACAGGTTCTTTGTTTCTGCCATCATAGGATAATTTCCAGATAGTGGTTTTGTTATTAAAAACCACATCAAGGGCAAATTTTGATAAGCGGGCTTCTATGTATCTTGGGGCGGCAGCGCTGTCACCTGTATGAATATTTCCCCAGTTTCCTTGTGTATCTATTAAAAGGTCTTTCTGTCCTAATTGAACCAGGGCATCACCAATTGAGGCATCTCCATGTGGATGGTATTTCATGGTATGACCAATGATATTGGCAACCTTGTTATACCTTCCGTCATCAAGTTCTTTCATGGCATGCAATATGCGCCGGTGAACGGGTTTTAAACCATCCATTACACTAGGTACCGCTCGTTCAAGTATTACATAGGAGGCATAATCAAGAAACCAGTTCTCGTACATCCCCGACAACTGCATTGTCTTGAATCCATTGGCATGTTCAACTTCAGGGTTGTCCTGCCTGCTATCATCTCTTTCCTTTTTTTCTTTCTGATTCATTCAGCTAAATTCTACTTTTTCGTAATCTATGTTCTCCAAAGCCTTATTACTGCAATTTCTCCGGCAAGAAAAACAAGTGCTAAAATAATAAATAACTTCCAAAGAGGAGAGCCTTTATTCAAATCATGAATCGTGCTTGAAAGATTTTTTCCCGAAATATCGAGAACCTGCATATTGACTAAACTGTCTTCCTGTATGGTTATTTTTATTTCTTCCACTGAAAAGCATCTTAAACGTGATTCTTTGCGATTGTAATTAAATGAAAGGCCATCAACCGTATCTTTATGATTTATTATCAGGTAATTACCAGCTTCAGTGGGTTGGTCGTGCATGATTAATTTGGTTCTGTTATGATCTTTTCTTTGTTCGGGAATGAATTCATATTCGGACATTAGCTTTTTAATCTTTATGGGGCTTTCTGAATGATTGTTTCCAGGGGCAACTGAAACAGGAGATGTTTTTCCAATGGTTGCCAGGTTTAATCCCCCTTCATCACTTGACAAGGCAATTTTATATAATAAGGCTACAAAGACAGGGTGTTTGGGGAAGTTGCTGAAATCTTCTTCCAGAGGTACTGAAGAAACAAAAAGCCTGCCTCCTTTATATTCAGAAACCATAAAGAAAGGATCACCTGATTGCATTTCCATTAATACATCCTGCCTGTCTTTCATCGAACCTGAAAAACGATAATATTTTAATACTTCCGGAAGATCGGTATTTTCAGGATCTTCCTCAAATATATCAGTAAAAACAGGATGGTCAGTGTTTATGTGATCTACAACATTTTGCTGGTTCATCAACTTGCTGAATTTACTTGTATTATGGTTTTTAAGAAATTCATTATAAGTACTTATTTCCATTTCCTGAGATGGGAAAATAACCACAGATCCACCATTTTCAAGAAAGCGCATTAACTGCTGCGATAAACCTGATGAAAGTTTTTTTAAATGATTCAGGATTACAAGTTTCTGATCTGCAAAGATTGAATAATCAAGATTACTGATATATTTGTTTTCAAGCGAAACCAGTGTATCCTTTTTAAACAAAAGGTTTAAATACCTGTTTTCTTTGGCTTCGTTGATCACCAGTACAGGTATTTTATTCTTGATTGTGTAAGAAAGGTAAAAAATGTCATCAAATGTTACAGGATAATCATTTATGCTGACATACCCTGATTGTATTCCGGTTTCTTTGATGGTAAAAGGAAGGACAACTTCTTTGCTTTGCCCTGCACTTATATCGAAGCTGGCAAGTGCTTTTTGTTTTTCATTTACAAGGAATTTAACCGGTATTTTTTCGAGGGTTTCATCCGATATGTTTATGATTCTCACATGCAGGTGTGCCATTTGATTTGCATGCAGTACAGGAGCTCCGAACCAACATGTGTCTGTGAAAATATTGGATACGAATTCGGATTGTACCGGAACGAGAAAAACATTACTGCTGGTATCGGCAGTTACAGAACCGAAATCAGATGTTATTTTCTGAAAATCACTGATAAGATAAATGATCTTGTTTGACGCTTCAGTTTCAATAAGTTTATCCGAAAACCTTTCGATAACAGCAGAAATATTTCGTGGTTTTGGTGTTAATTCTATATTTTCTGTCCAGCTTTTAAAATCTTCTCCTGAGACAAAATGATGATGCTTTCCTTCAAAATCATTGGTGAGTAATAAAAAAACATCAGATGGCTTGTAGCTGCTTACGATATCAATTGCCTGTTTTTTAGCTTCATCAATCAGGAATCCATTAACGGATTCGGATTCCATACTGAATGAATTATCAATATAAATACAAACTGCGCTTTTCTTCTGATAATCAATGCCATGTGATTTTTTAGGAATATAGGGCTGTGCAAAAGCAAGTACGATGCAAATGATAGCAAAAATGCGCAAGAT
Source organism: uncultured Bacteroidales bacterium (assembly GCA_964611705.1). Classification (GTDB taxonomy): domain Bacteria; phylum Bacteroidota; class Bacteroidia; order Bacteroidales; family JAIOZK01; genus JAIOZK01. The sequence goes on along the minus strand of CAZTAW010000138.1, from coordinate 2,547 downwards.
AAGAATGATAAGTTGCCTGAGTTGGGAGCGCTTTTTTGATTTGATCCTGATTTCCTTAAGGAAATTTATATTTGAAAAGTATTCCTTTTTATACCTGCGGAAGGTAAAAAGGTGAATAATGACAGGAACAGATACTGCCGCCAATCCATACAAAAACAAAGGATTTACAAATTCCATGTTAATCAGTAATTAATACATTTACCTCAAATAACAATAGGTAAACCGCTGAAATACCTGAATTATTATGATCAAAAAAAAGAGGTTTTTAACAAACCTCTTTGTATATTTTCGGGTTTTTAGGCAAACTTTAATTTTCACGTAAGACAAATTCATCGTATTCCAGCTCGAACCTGAGCTTATGCTTTGACTCTTCCTGTGCCAGTGAAAGGAACAATTCTGTCATTTCTTCGTTGGGTGCCTTTTTCGAAAGATCCATATAAAGTTTGAATGCAGATTTTTCTTTCTTCATAGCAAGTATCAATGCTTCCTGATATGTCATTTCCGGTTTTGGCTTAACATCAACGAGGTAATCAGCGATTTTCAGATCCTTTACCTGCTTGCCCTTCATTTCATAAGCGCCTGTTTCTTTAACATTTAACAAACGTGATTTATGGCGCATTTCTTCTTTTGCAAACTGTGTAAATACATCTTTCATCTCTTGATTTTTAGACATTTCGGCAAGGTCAGTATAAAAAACAACAGCTTCCTGCTCCGAATTTATCGCAAAGTCTAAAATGTCATCAATTGACTTGAATTCTTCCATGGATTATGTTTTTAATTGATTTATACTGCAACAAAGATAATTAATAAATTATTTCAAAAAAATTCAGAATTAACTATAAAGTGGCATAGCTTTTCTTTTGTGCTAAATTGTAAGATGCTTTCTTAAATGTTTTCGGGTAAATTAACTACTTTCGCATCGTGCATTTGAATATAAATAAAAAGGTTCGTTTCCTTCAAAGTATATTGATTGTACTTGTGGTATTTTCATGTACCGAGGAAGAGGTTTGTGATCAGAAAGTGCGTTCTGTTCTGTATGCCAAATTCAAAAAAGTGCATGCTGGAGCGGAGGAAGATACCACCTTGAATAATGTAACTCTTTATGGACTGGGTAATGAAAATATGATTTATGACAGTACCAATAATCTCAGCCAGATCGGCATGTTATTAAATCCCGAATTAAATGTATCTTCTTTTATTATCAAACTTGATTCCATTTATGATACCATGAGTTTTTACTATCAGCATGAGCTGATTTTTATTTCTTACCCTTGCGGATTTTCTGCAATCTTTACAATTGATTCATCCATTTGCACAACCAACAAAATAGACTCACTGATATTAACCGACCCAATAATTGATCCTGAAAGTGAAGAAACATATAACATATTTCTTTAGCCTGCTTTTTCTGATACCATTTACAGGATATTCTCAAGACAGCAGCCGTCAGATAATTACCGGCATTGGAGCAGGAATAGACCTATCGAAGGCAGCAATTCAGTTCATGGAGGAGAACAGAAGTATTTATGCAGCAAGCTTGGATGTTAGGATCAGGAGGAACTATTATTTTGAATTGATTTCAGGAATGCAACAACTTGAAATCAACAAGGATTTCTATGATTATTCATCCAGCGGTTGGTTTGGCAAAGCAGGTATAAAGCATAATTTTCTAAAAACAATTGATCCCGAAGATCAGAGTATTGCTTTCTTCGGGTTCAGATTTGCATATGCAGCCTTTAATCAGGATGCTAACAACATAAAGTTTCTATATAATTACTGGGGTGATCCTGTTTCGGATTTCCCCAAAGAATCTCTAACTGCCTTATGGGTTGAGTTAGGTGGAGGAATCCATACCGAAGTAATCAGAAATGTTTTAATTGGGGCTTCTGTTTATGGCCGCATAATGATTTCCAAACCTGAAGAAGAATATATGCCAGCAAAGAATATTCCGGGCTTTGGTGAACCGAACAGGAATTTCAACTTTGGATTTGAATACTGGTTAAAATACAGGATCCCTTTCATAAAAAAATCCCGGTAACAAATTTGTATACCGGGACATACCAAATAATCCACTATCCAAAAAAATGTAATCTTAATACATTATCATGAAAATTCAATATGGCAATTAAATGATCCCCTGATCGAGCATTGCATTGGCTATCTTCAGGAATCCTGCAATATTTGCTCCTTTAACGTAATCAATATATCCATCTTCTTCCGTACCATGTTTTACACATGTATCATGAATTTTTATCATAATTTGGTGCAACCTGTCATCAACTTCTTCTGATGGCCAGTTAAGTTTCATTGAATTCTGAGACATTTCCAGTCCACTGGTAGCAACACCACCAGCGTTAACTGCTTTACCAGGACCAAATAGCACCTTTTTTTCATGGAATATTTCAATAGCTTCAGGAGTTGAAGGCATATTGGCGCCTTCCGCAACACAAATAACACCATTCCTGACCAGATGCATTGCATCTTCTTTGTTTAATTCGTTTTGGGTAGCGCAAGGAAGAGCAACATCACATTGAACTTCCCAGGGAC
>CAZTAW010000137.1:0-8955 GCA_964611705.1 uncultured Bacteroidales bacterium | reverse complement strand
CAACCAAATAGTTATCTTTCAGTTTTTCACCCATTTTTTGTGCTTTGTCAACTGCGCTTTTGGTTAAATCCTGTCCGTATTTCAGCGCATCCGATGTTGTTGTTTTGATCTTACCGAAAACTTCTTCAGAATAAGAAGATACCTGGATACTGAATTTCTTTGCCTCCTCACTAAGCACACTTGCACTTTCGGCAAGGTTTTCCATGGTTTCATCCCAAAACCTGCTTTCTTTCGCTTTTGTTTTTGCAGATTTACCTGCCTCTGTGCGGGGTTTTTTCTTCCCGGCCTTTGAAGTAGTTTCGGTTTTTTGTTTTGCAGTTGTTTTTCTTTTTGTCGCACTGCCGGTTGATTTTCTTACCCGGCCTTTACTTGCACCTGCCGATTTAGCCCGGGCAGTAGCACTTTTAGTTTCTTTAGCACCTGAAGTTTTTGTTGTACGACTTCCTGTTTTTGTTCCCGATTTAGCAGTTTCAACTTTGCTTTTGGAAGATGAAGCTGCTTTTTTCGGTTTACTATCTTTTTTATTCGTTTTATCTGTATTCTTTGTTGGTGTCATTTTCTTGTCCTTTTTTTATTATACATATTAATACATTCAGATCATTTAAAACCTGGTATATCATAATAAAAATTTTCGACATATGCAAATTTCAGGATATTTTTCTTTGTCAAGTTGTTATGATAAGATGCAGACAAAGATGTTCTACGGCAATAATAGCAACAGCTTGAAAGGTTTTATTTACATTAAATTATTTAAAGTTTAACTACGGAAGTGGAGCCGGTATAAGTTAACAAAGGATGTATCAAAATAAGCTTAATTTCTCGTCTGCCACTTTTGATACATCCTTTTGTTTGTCATCAAACAGGGAATTAATTCACAATAATTTTTTTCGACAGTGTAACGCTACCTATTTTCAAATTCAGGTTGTAAAAGCCGGGTATTAATGATCCGATACTTATTGAGATTTCTTTTGAACGGTATTCTTTACTTAAAACTTTCTTCCCGGCCTGATCATACAACGATACAACAACATTCTGGTTTTTCCCTTCCTCCGGTAAGGCAATATTTATAATATCATCAGCGGGATTGGGATAAACTTTAACATCTCCAAAGTTCATGTATCCGGGAATTCCCTGAGATGAACTTTTCAGATCAATGCTCACTTCCCAGTCACCCGGATCAGGGTCTTCCCAGATGCCCTGAAGAACCAGACCCATTTCGGGGTATAATGTTACCATCATCTCAATAACAACCTGGGTTTGGGGTGATGGATTCCCTTCGTCTCCGTGATAATGTGCGATCATGGTTTCGGTTATTGCCGGTGTTGCCATAGCTGCTGTGGCAGAATCAAGGTTATAAGGCGGAGAAGTTAACATATAATGGACGATCAATGGTAAGCCGGCTTCAAGATAATTATATGCATGAGTCTGGAAGGGCACACCGCCTAAATCATAATCAATTGCCCGGATGCTGTCGCCGGTGATCACCAGCATTGAGTCATTGGTGATTTCCAGTGTTCTGTATGGACAGGGCCAGGTTACTGTTGATCCTGTTTCGATGTCATAAATTTCATTATTGGCATCTGTTGTCTTCATAACAACATCCTGTGAATGATAATGACCTGTGAAAACAACCTTCAGACCAAGGTCGGCCAGTTCCGTGGAAACAGTTTCCCATTCGTCAAGAACATATTCGGGGAACATCGCTTTCTGGCCGATGTAATGCTCCAGCAGGTTGTGATGCAATATTCCGAAAATGATCTTGTTGTTCTCCCTGGCTTCCTGAACTTTTTGTTCAGCCCAGTTGTAGGTTTCTGTTTCAAATCCACCGCTTGTTTCGGGGTGGCCGTGAATGTAATTGCTATCGTACCGGCATACATCCATTGATAAAATCTGAATACCGGGCATTGGTTCTGCCAGGTAGCTCAGTGAGTTCGGGTCTTTTTCAAGCGCCTGATCATAGCCGAAATTTGCATAAATACTGTCGAATTGCTCCGGGCTTACGGATGGAACCGGAATCACAGAATCTCCGTCATAAGCAAGTGCATGCGGATTATTCACATCATGATTGCCGGGGCAAACATAAACCTCTATACCCTCATCCTCAAGTTTTTGCAGAAAGGCGGCTGTTTTTGTGTGACTTGTAAAAGCGGCATCTTTTGTTAAATCACCGGGGATTAAAACAAAATCAGGCGCTATGGCAATAATGCTATCTACCAATGATTCCAGTATTGCCTCACTTTCCCTGATCAATTTTCTGTCCATGGCCAGGTATGTCTGAAAAGCAACACCATCCTGAATCAGCAGATCAGGATCGAAATAATGCACATCAGCAATCACACAGAATTTTGCAATCTGTGCAGTTGAATTCCGGTTAAATCCCAGAATTCCAGTTATTAACAAAACTGAAAAAAGAATAGTAAATTTTTTCATAATCATTGATTTTAGTTTATAATAAAAAACCAAAATTATCAGGCAGACCTTAAGTATAAATGAAGTTTAGGTAAAATCTGTATTAAGATAGTTTAACTGCAGGAAAAGATGTTGAAAATTTTTTCACGCAGCAATTGCGCAAAAAATATTAATAAATATTATATTTGATGAAAACTATAATAGCATGGATGATTATAGAACAATTGAAGTTAGAATCGCAAAAAAATATGGTGTTGAAGCAAATTTTTCAAGAAAATCCATAGGTGATTTCTTTATTGATAATGATATAACAAAACCCGTTAATGTAAATAGAAAAAATAAAAGAAATGATCAAAGACTTTTAGGCGAATATTTATGACTTGCTTTGAAGCATATATAAACGATTCAATAACAGAATTTTTTAAAAGAAGTTCAGATAGCCTGGTAAACTTTCATGAAACAAATAGACTAATTAAAAAAACTTGTGGAATAAATAACTTTTTTACATCTCAAAAGGAAGCAACCGAGTTATTAACTGAAATAAAAAAGAATGATTCTATTGTTACTGAACCTGACAGAAGAGAATATGGAGATTTTCAAACAAATAAAGATTTAGCACTTCATGTCGTTCAGTATGCTTTCTCAAAGCATCAAGACTTTGAGTTTTTATTAGAACCAACATGTGGAAAAGGAAATTTTATTATTGCTTCTTTGGAACAATCAGCCTTAATCAAAAAAGTAGTAGGTGTTGAAATTTATTTACCATACGTATGGGAAACAAAATTTAAAATCCTTTCATACTTTCTGGAACATAATGTAAATTTCAGACCTGATATTGAAATAATACATGGAAATGCATTTGATTTTTCTTTTCAAGATTTATCCTATTCAACCAGAAATCTGAAAACATTAATAATAGGCAATCCTCCCTGGGTTACTAATTCAGAACTTGGTACTATAGATTCAAAGAATTTACCTAATAAAACAAACTTTAAAAATCATAGTGGATTTGATGCTATTACAGGAAAAGGCAACTTTGATATTGGTGAATACATTACTCTTTCAATGCTAAATTGTTTTGACAATCATAATGGAATTTTCACTTTTTTAATTAAGAATTCAGTGGTTAAAAATATAATTTACGATCAAAAGAAAAACTTATACAGAATTAGTCAATCAGAAAAACTAAACATCAACGCAAAAAAGGAGTTTAATGCTTCTGTAAATGCCTGTTTATTCCTAACACGTTTAAATAGTCAATCAGATTTAACTTGTAAGGTGTATGATTTTTATACAAAAAAATATTTAACAACATTCGGTTGGTTTAATAATAAATTTGTTAACTCTATTAATGATTATAACATCTCAAGTATTGTGGATGGTAAGTCAATTTTCACTTGGCGTTCAGGCGTGAAACATGATTGTTCAAAGGTTATGGAACTTATAAATAATAATGAATATTATGTTAATGCTTTAGGTGAAAAAATCTCTCTCGAAAAAAAACTTATATATGGAATACTTAAAAGTTCAGATTTGAAAGTTGACAAAACAAAAACTTTCAGAAAGCTAACTATAATAACTCAAAACAATATAGGCCAGGATACATCTTATATCAAGAGTAAATATCCTCTTACCTACAAATATTTAACTACACATAAAGAGTTTTTTAAAAAACGTAAATCTTCTATTTACAAAGACAAACCAGAGTTTTCAATTTTTGGCATTGGAGATTACTCATTTGCCAAATATAAAGTAGCTATATCAGGTCTTTACAAATCAACTCATTTTACATTAATATTTCCACACAAATCAAAACCGATAATGCTCGATGATACATGTTATTTTATCGGGTTTGATAATTTAAGAATGGCTCAAATTGCATATTTTCTATTAAATTCCGAAATAGTTCAAAGATTTCTTAAATCAATCATATTCTCAGATTCAAAAAGGTCAATAAACAAAGATGTTTTAATGCGGATTGATTTTGAAAAAGCTTTTAATAATAGTCATTTTGAAGATGCAAAAGAAAAAATTATTGATTTAAAAATAGAAGATTGGGAAAAATTTGGTGACTTAGTTAAAAAGCAAGTAAATCAGCAAATGACATTGTTCTAAAAAACCATAAATACATAAAAGATGAAATTAATTGCAAAAACACTCAGCAATCTTAAACTGATATAGCTCGAAAACCCTTAACACCAAGCTTATCAATAACACAAACCCGACACTAAATCAAAAAACATCATCTTTATTTTATCTAAAAAAACGAATTTATACCAAAAGAAAGGTCAATGATAAAATCTAATAGCCATACTCCCTGTGAAACCTGCGTAAGGTTACTTCCAGATCATCAACCATCACATAATGGTTTTTGCAGCCAACCCTTGAGCAGATGCTTACAATTCCTCCTATATCTATATTGAACTTGATGATTTTGCCGTTTCCCTCGCATTTGCAATCAATAGCCGTATTTAGCAGTGCATTGCAATGCGGGCAGAAAACTTCAACATTTGTATCTTCCGGCAGATCAATATCGCACTGTTTATCATAGCAACCATAAGTTGAGCAAAGCCAAAGATGACCCGTATCATATTTTTCGTTCTTTACCATTACATGAATACTGGGTTTTTCATGAATCAGGTTGTTGTAATCCATCATTGATTGATAGCATTTCGGGCATTTTACATGTAAAGATATATTGTCGTCCATTTTTACCTCCGTGGTTTGGTTTTACATTTTGTTCTTTATTTATCCCGGTTCCGGGCACGTGTTATCAAATTATTGAAATAAATGGCAAAAGGCCGGTAAGCCAGGTGCGACCATTTTGAAAAAGGAACTTCAATCATCAGCATGGGGAATAAGACCATCAGGTGAAGTACATATAAATAGTATGTTGCGTAAGGCATTCCGTTTACCCTGAATATATGTACAAGAATTCCGGTTACTGCCGTGATAAAAAGCAAGATCAGGAAAGTCCAGTCGGTGAAATGCGAGTGTTTGCTTTTCTCGTTCTGTTTTTTAATTCTGAGAAATGCAAAATAAACCGCCCCGATGATCAAACCGAATGTTGCATAATAACCAAGCAATCGCTGGGGATGATACCAGCTATGAATGATGTCGGTTTGAAACCATCCCAAAAAAACAACAATCATTGTAAACAGCACAACATATCCGGTCATCAGCAAAAAGTGCACGATCCAGTAATTGTATTTTCCTGATCTCAGATTACTCCAAAAAGTTGTTTCTTTTGGCTCACATTTTGAAAATCTCCACTGGGAGAAGAAGTTGAATATCAAGGCCCAAAATTCCGTAAAATAGAGCCTGAACGGTATTTTCACTTTTTTCTTAACCACCATTTTCAAATACATATTGAAGATATTACTGAGCAGGAAAAAAGACAATATGCCGGCCATGATCCAGTCTCCCAGTTCAATGGTTCTCCAGGGTGCGAAAGTATTCAGTTTAACACCACCTTGTGCAGTCAGGTCGGTGGTCATGGGTCCATGAAAAAAAACAAACAACAAAAGTACAACCAGCGCCAGAAACACAATTGCAACAATTTCCCATATTTTTGAAGTATAGAACAATCTTGATAAACCGGTCCAGTCATAGCGGGAGGTTAGGTAACGCCTCACCGACATCATCAATTCACCGGGATTGGCTTCCCTGGGGCAGGTTGAACTGCAATCACCGCAATAATAACATAGCCATGGATCAACGGTGGTGATCAACTCATCTTCCAATCCTAAAACAGAATTCCTGATCACTTTCCTGGGAAAGGAATTATTTTCATCAGAAAGCGAACAAACAGCAGTGCAATTGCCACAATTATAACATGCGCTGAAATCCTCCGTACCAAATTTCTGCAATTTATTCTTAAATTCAGGATTTATCCGTGCCATTGTTTATTGTTTCAGTTTATAGTAATAATATTCATCCATATCGTCCGGCTCGCCGGCTGTGATCTTTCCGTATTTCATCAAAGTCATTAAATGATAGGTAACCAGCGAAGCATCCATCTGTAATTCTTTTGATATTTCGGGTATGGTCTTTTCTTTCTCCTTCAGACATTTCAATATGCTTCTGTTGGTATTGCCGAAATCTTTTACCCTGTTTTTTAGTTCTTCGGGCACCTGATGTTTTTCCTTTATTTTATCAATTGTTTTCATGCAAAATATTCTTTTCGTTAACTGATTAATGCATCAATGCTTGACTCAATTTCCTTATCGGTATACCCGATCAGGTTGATTGCATTTTTATCACATACCGGCAGGCACATCCCGCATCCTTTGCATTTTGATTCATCTACTTCTGCTATTTCTTTTCCGTTGAAGTTTGTTTTACAAATAGCATCATAAAGGCAAACTTCCCTGCATGCTTCACACCAGGAACATAGCTCCGAATCTATCTCGGCAATTGTTGGTTCCAGTTCTATCTTTCCTTTGCTGATCAAAGCATTTGCTTTGGCAGCTGCGGAAAGTGCAGATTTTGCAGTCTCGGTTATATTAACAGGTGCCTGGCATGCCCCACAAATGAATACCCCGTCAATAACTGTTTCAACCGGTTTTAGCTTGGGATGTATTTCATTGAAGAACTGATCACGACCCAAAGGAATCTTTAAAATTCCGGATACATTATTGTTTTTTCTTGGCACCATTCCTGTGACAAGAACCAGCAGATCAGCCGCAACTTCCAGTTCCTTTTTCTGTGTAAGAATGTCCTTTACCTTAATTATAACCTTTTCTCCCTGCTTTTCAACAACAGGAATATTTTTCTCATCAAACTGCAGATAAATGTCACCATTTTTTGATGATTCATCGTACAACAGCTCCTGTTTGCCGTATGTTCGTATCCCCCTGTTGATGTGAAAGTTATTAATTTTTTCGTATTTATTCCTGGCATGAATAGAGGCATGTATAGCAGATGTACAGCAATACCTTGAGCAATAATTGTTTTCACCATCCACCTGCCTGCTACCAACACAATATATGTAAGCTATATTTTTTACAGGTTTATTCCGAAAGATCAGTTCTTTTTCGTTCAGTTCAATCAGACGTTTGAATTGAGGCAGAGTAACTACCTCTCCGATTTCCTGATATCCGTATTCTCCCTTTTGGGGTTCATAGGGGTCAAAACCGGTAGCTACAACAAATGCTCCTACGTTGATTTCTATTTCTTTTTCTTTCTGTTCGAGATCAACTGCATCGAGATATTTTACACATTCACCACATTTTGTGCATTGTTCATGATCTATAGCCGGGCAATCGGGAAACTCACTATTGTAGTTTTTGTAAATAGCTTTACGTTTTGTAATGTTGAAGTTGAAATCATCTTCAACTTCCACAGGGCAGGCATCAATAGCTTTCTTTATGTTTTTTATTTGTTCCGGAGTATCTCCTATCTTGCAAGTTGGATCAATATAACGCGGGATTATCTTTATTCTTGCTGTGAAATCTCCAACGCTTCCTTTCATGGATATAAGTTCGGCCCCGGTGTACAGGGTAATATTTTCATTATCCATGATTTCATTATACAATCCTGATACCAACTCCTCACCTGATTGTTGCGTTGTAAACAACTGGCTCCACTGGGAGGTTCTTCCCCCAACAAAATGTTCTCTTTCTATCAGATAAACCTTCGTTCCCATATCCGCCATTTCAATGGCAGCCCGCATGCCCGCTACTCCGGCTCCCAATATGGCAACCGCATTTTTAGAAGGTATTTCAATACTGTTCAGCGCCTGGGCATGTTTAACACGAGCAATTCCCGCCGATACAAGATCAATAGCTTTTACTGTTGCTTCGGCCGGATGATCGGAATGGGCCCAGGAATCCTGCTCCCTGATATTTACCTGCACATAATGATAAGGATTTAATCCTGCCCTGATGGCAACATTCCTGAATGTCAACAGATGTAGCTTGGGAGAACAGGAAGCCACAACCATGGCATCCAGTTTTTTTCCCCGGATGTCTTCAACGATTTCTTTCTGAGTAGAGTCAGCGCAGGCAAACATGGTGGTTTTGGCAACGGCAACCCCTTCGATTTCACTTACTTTATCCCGTACTTGCTCAACGTCAACATAATCGGAAATATTGGAACCGCAATGACAGATATATACACCAATATTCTTTTTCATGACAACCTCCTGAGATATGTTACTGTTTCGGAAGAAGCTGCTCCGGCAGACAAGATCGAATCAGGTATATCCATTGGACCGGAAGCTGCTCCCGCAACAAACACACCCTCCATTGAAGTTTTTGCAGGATTGCTTAATTCATCAAGTTGTTTAACATAATTGAAAGTATCCGGTTCAGGTCTTTCATTCATAAACATATCATCCGGAAGAACGTCCGGCAAAATTCCAACAGACAAAACAACAAGGTCATGTTCTGCTTCTTTTACCACACCTTCACGGATATCTTCATACCTGACAAGCAAATTGCCATTTTCTTGTTCTGTTATCCTTCCGATTTTACCCTTGATGAATTCCACCCCCATTGAACGGGCCTGCTGGTAAAACTCTTCAAATCCTTTTCCAAAAGCTCT
>CAZTAW010000136.1:0-8967 GCA_964611705.1 uncultured Bacteroidales bacterium | reverse complement strand
CTGCATCGAACTGATGGGATGAAACGCCTAAATCAGCAAGAATCCCGTCAACAGGTGCAGCATGGTAAAATTTCAGGAAATTTTTCAGGAACCGAAAGTTGGCCCGGATGAATACCAGTTTTTCATCATTCGGAATATTCTTATGTGCTTCTTCATCCTGGTCGAAAGCAAATAACCTGCCGGTTGAGAGCTTTTTCAGGATTTCGCCGGCATGGCCTCCGCCACCAAAAGTTACGTCTGCATATGTGCCGTCAGCTTTGATGGCAAGACCTTTTACGCTTTCTTGCAAAAGAACCGGATCGTGGTACATAATTTCAAATTATTCGTTTTCAACATTGCCCATAACTTCTTCGGCCAAATCAGCCAGATTTTCAGGATCATAATCTACTGCCTGTTCGTATTCATCCTTATCCCAGATTTCGATCCTGTTTCCAAGGGATGCCAAAACGATTTCTTTTTGTATACCCCCGTATTTAAACAGTTCGCGCGGAATAAGAAGCCTGCCTGTTCCGTCCGGTTCTGTGATCCTGACACCTGACATAAATTTCCTGATGAAATCAACATTCTTCTTTTTAAACCTGTTGAGCTTATTGATCTTTGCACTTTCTCTGTCCCATTCGGATCGCGGGTAAAGTTCCAGGCAATGGCGGAAAATGCTGCGTTTGACGATAAAGCCCTTTTCCAATTCATCACCCAACTGGTTCTTGAATGTCGAAGGAAACAAAAACCTTCCCTTGACATCTACTTTACACTCGTGTGTTCCGATTAGGTTGATCACAAGCTGTTGGTTTTAATGGGGTAAATATACGAAAGAAATTACCACTTTTTTCTACTTATAGCCACTTTTTACCACATTGTTGATAAAATGTTTCATTTTTTTAATAATTATTAAACATTAAAAAATTAAAGCATTGAAAAACAGAGATTTATAAAAAGGGGCTTTGTGTGTGATAATTTTTCAACAACAAATAGCAATTTATACATATTTAAACAGTTAGTATAGGTGTTTTGCATGGGATTCTGTTGAATATTCCCTATTTTTGTATTTCACAATCGTTTGAGAAAAAATGAGTAACGAACCTGAAAAGAATATTGAGATCACTGAAAACTTTATTGACATTGATGGAGTTTTCAAAAATAAAAACCCAAAGCTGCATAAATTTATTCCATGGTTTTTTTTCAATTATCTGAAAAGAATAATACATGAAGACAAGCTTAACCAGGCGATTTGGAGAAACCGGAATAAATGGGGGCTGGATTTTGTGGAAGCAATACTTGAAGAATTCGGTGCTAATATCCATACAAGAAATATTGATAACATACCCAAAGAAGGGCGCTATATCATTGCTTCGAACCACCCCTTAGGCGGACTTGATGGCATGGCGCTTATGCATGTGGTTGGAAAGGTAAGACAAGATATTGTTTTTCCGGTAAATGATCTTTTGCTAAATCTGCCCAATTTAAAGCAACTGTTTATTCCCATTAATAAACATGGCAGCAATGCCGAAAATATCAGGATCATCAATGAAGCTTATGGATCGGATAAAACCATGCTGTATTTTCCGGCCGGCCTGGTTTCAAGAAAGCAGAAGGGGGTTATTAAGGACATACCATGGAGTAAATCATTCCTCACCAAATCAAAACGGTATAAAAGGGATATAATACCGGCTCATATTGACGGGCAGAATTCGAAATTTTTTTACAGACTGGCCAATCTCAGAAAGCGTTCCGGATTAAAGGCAAACATTGAAATGCTTTATCTCGTGGACGAAATGTATAAACAATATGATAAAGATATCCATATTGTTTTTGGCAAGCCCATCGCTATAAGTTATTTTGATAAAAAGCACCAGGATAAACAATGGGCAGCTTTGTTAAGGGAATATGTTTATTACCTGGGTGATGGTGGGGAGAAAACTTTTGAGGAATGGCATGATGAAAAACACAAAAAGCAATAAGTTATGGAAACAATAATCTCACCTGTTGATAAGGAGCTTTTGAAGGCCGAATTAAGTGATGATATTTTTATTCGCAATACCAACAATGGCGGCAACAAGATATATGTATTCACCGGCAAGCAATGTCCGCATTTGATGAGAGAAATAGGACGGCTCAGGGAGATCACTTTCCGGGATGCCGGCGGTGGCACAGGGAAAGCTGTGGATATTGATGATTATGATGTGGCTGAGAATCCTTTTAAACAGCTAATTGTTTGGAATCCGAGAGAGAGTGAAATAACCGGTGGCTATCGTTTTATTCACGGCAAAGAAATTCTTGATGAATCGAAAAAGGGCAAAATTGAATCTCCGACGGCACGTCTTTTTATATTTTCAGATAAATTCCTTAATGATTATCTTCCCTATTCCATAGAATTGGGAAGATCTTTTGTGCAGCCCAATTTCCAGCCGACCAACAACATTCGCAAGGGTATGTACTCCCTGGATAACCTCTGGGACGGTTTGGGCGCCATTGTTATTGACAATCCCGATATCAAATACCTGTTCGGAAAAATTACCATGTATCCTCAGTTTGACCGGCTTGCAAGGGACCTGATACTGTATTTCCTTAAAATTCATTTCCCGGATAAAGAAGGATTGATGGAACCTCACAAACCCTTAAGAATTGAAGCCGATATCAAGATATTGAAAAACATATTTACAGGTTGCAATTATGAAGAGAATTACAAAATTCTGATCAACCAGATCAGGAGACTCAATGAAGGTATTCCTCCCCTGGTAAATGCATATATGAACCTATCTTCCACAATGCGCTCCTTTGGTACAGCTCTGAACAAGCATTTTGGCAATGTTGAAGAAACTGGTATCATCGTTACCATAAAGGATATTTATGATTTTAAAAAAGATCGTCATCTTTCAACCTATAAAAAATAAACTGTGAAGCAGCATCAAATCATTAGTGCGGAATATGTTAAAAGCAGCATGAGGCTGAAGGAATGTCCTGATCCCAAAATGCCGGAATTTGCTTTTATCGGACGGTCAAATGTGGGCAAGTCTTCACTGATCAATTTAGTTACCGGAAGAAAAAACCTTGCTAAGATTTCGGCTGCTCCGGGTAAAACAAAATGTATCAATCATTTTCTGATCAATGAACAATGGTACCTTGTTGATCTTCCGGGATATGGTTTTGCCAAGGTCTCAAAAAGAGACAGGGAAAGCTGGGGAAAGCTGATTCATCAATATCTTGTAAAAAGGAAGAATTTACTTTGTACTTTTTTGCTTGTTGATTCAAGACTTAAAATGCAAAATTCGGATGAAGAACTCATCGAATGGATGGGCGTTACCGGTCTTCCATTTGTATTGCTTTTTACAAAATCGGATAAATTGAGCAAAAATAAACTTGCCGATAATTTAATGAATTATCGTAATACATTAAAGGAAAAATGGGCAGAGCTGCCGCAGATGATCGTTACTTCAGCTAAAACCGGTGCAGGAGGAGAAGCAATACTGGATTTTATTAAACAAACCAAAACCATTTTTAAAGAAATACCATAGGTTTTATTTGACAGGCATTTTATTCTTACTGGTCAATTTCAATCAGCAATTGATGTTTTGCAACCGCCTGGCCGGTTTTTACATATATTTTCTTAATAACACCATTTACCGGGGAGTTGATGATGTTTCTCATTTTCATGGCTTCAAGTATCAATAAAGGATATCCCTCCTTTACCTGTTCACCTTTCTTTACATGAATATCTCTGATGGTTCCTGAAATGAACGCATTGATCTTGTTGCGCTCAATTTCGTGGTATGGTTTACGATTCAGATACTTCCGGGTTAAAAGGGTTTTATACCTGACATTATCTACATTCAGATATCCGAATTTTTCCTTTTTTCTTTTCTCCTCCATAGCAAAGCATTTTAAAATGGTGGAATACCGTGTTTCTTTTTCTGGGTAATTTGTGATTTGTTGCTCGAAACCTCAAGTGCATGGATCAGCCTTTTTCTTGTTTCGAGGGGTTCAATAACGGCATCAATGTATCCATAAGCTGCAGCAACATAAGGATTGGCGAATTTTTTCTTGTATTCGGCAATTTTCAGCTTTCTTACTTCATCCGGATTTTCAGCATTCATGATCTCCTTCCTGAAAATAATGTTGGCTGCACCTTCTGGGCCCATAACAGCAATTTCGGCTGTTGGCCATGCAAAAACGAAATCGGCTTTCAGGTGATGTGAACACATTGCAATATAGCCCCCTCCGTATGCTTTTCTGAGGATCATTGTTATTTTTGGAACAGTGGCTTCTGAATAGGCATACAATAATTTAGCGCCGTGTCTGATCACACCGCTATGCTCCTGGTCAATGCCGGGCAGGTAGCCAGGTAAATCAACAAGAGTTACAATAGGAATATTGAATGAATCACAGTATCTCACAAAACGTGCTCCTTTATCCGAAGAATCAACATCCAGCACACCGGCCAGCACAAGGGGCTGGTTGGCTACAAATCCGACTGTTTCTCCATTGAGCCTGCCAAAACCTATAACAATATTAGAGGCAAATCTTTCCTGTATCTCAAAAAATTCCGAATCGTCGCAAATGGCGCGGATTACATCTCTAACATCGTATGGTTGTCTGGGATCCGTTGGTAGTATTGTATCAATTTTGTATTTTCTTGATTTGGGTGGTTTTTTAGGAAAAGCATCTGCTTTTTTCATGTTATTCCAGGGAATAAAAGTGATTAGTTGTTTGATCTGGTCGAAGCATTCCTGTTCGCTTTCCGAATAGAAATGTGCATTGCCGGTTGTTTCGGCATGTACCATTGCTCCTCCCAGCTCTTCCATCGTTATTTCTTCGCCCAGAACAGTTTTAATCACTTCGGGTCCTGTGATAAACATTTTAGAGATTTTGTCAACCACTAACACAAAATCGGTAAGAGCCGGAGAGTAAACGGCTCCACCTGCACAGGGACCCAAAATAACCGATATCTGCGGAATAACTCCTGATGCCTGGGTGTTTCTGTAAAATATATCGCCATAACCTGCAAGGGAATTCACACCTTCCTGAATCCTGGCTCCACCCGAATCATTGATTCCGATGATCGGAATTTTCAGGCGAAGTGCATGATCCATGATCTTTGTGATCTTTTTGGCATGCATTAAACCTAGCGAGCCGCCGGCAACCGTGAAATCCTGAGCGTAAATACATACCGGATGCCCCATGATCATTCCCGTTCCTGTAATTACTCCATCGCCGGGAAGATATTTTTTGTCCATGTCGAAATCCTTGGCTGCATGCTCAACGAAAAGGTCATATTCATGAAAAGTATTGGGATCAAGCAAAGCAATGATACGCTCTCGTGCAGTTAGTTTCCCAATAGCTTTTTGCTTTTCAATTGCTTTTGATCCCCCTCCCTGAAGTGCATCACGCATGCGTTTTTTAAGGTCAATACTCCTTGTTCTGATTGACATAATTGAATATTTTTGTTCCTAATACAACAATAACATGAAAAAAATCACCCCAATAAATCAATAACATGCTGGTAATCAACTGTTAGCAGTTCCGTGTGATTTTCTCCATGTTTCTGCAAAAATACACATAATTTAAGTAATACAAGTTTTAGAGAAAATTATGAATATCGAAGACATCCGAAAATATTGCCTTGCGCTTCCTGGAACTTCCGAGGATATGCCTTTTGATGAGGATACGCTGGTTTTTAAAGTGAAAGGTAAAATGTTTCTTTTAACAAACCTTGAAGGTGACCTGAGCATTAATATTAAGTGCGATCCGGAGCGGATACCTGAATTGCGCGAAAAATACACCGCAGTTTTACCCGGATATCACATGAATAAAAAACACTGGAATACGGTAATGATTGACGGAAGCATCAGAGATGGACTGATTTATAAATGGATTGATGACTCATATGATCTTATTGTAGAAAAATTGCCCCGCAAAATCAGGAATGAATTTGAAAAACCTTAATCCCGGCTTTCTTCTTTTTTAGTTTTCTTTTTAAACATATCAAAAACAAGATAACCGAAGAGTGAACCCCATAATATGCTCATGTAAGGATTGGATGTAATAGCGCAGCTTCCCGAGTTACAACCGATGAAATAATAATACGAATAACCGCCAATTGCTCCCACAACCAAACCGATTAAGGAAAGCAGGGAAAAAGTCTGTATTAAGAAAGTCTTGATTTTATTCATGATATATCCAATGTATTTATATTGATAGATGTAACGATATAAGATTATACTTATTGTTTAAATGAAACAACAGTAATTCCATGTCCGCCCCGGTCAGGATGTGCATCGTGGTAATTCCTGACTCCATCGGCAGTAGAAAGGAATTCTCTTACGGATTCACGCAAAATACC
Organism: uncultured Bacteroidales bacterium; assembly: GCA_964611705.1. Lineage (GTDB taxonomy): Bacteria > Bacteroidota > Bacteroidia > Bacteroidales > JAIOZK01 > JAIOZK01. The sequence continues at coordinate 2,630 of CAZTAW010000136.1, read as the reverse complement.
ATTTCCTTTACCATGAATGATCCTTACTTCAGGGATGTTGAGCAAAAGGGCATCATCAATGTATCCATTTAAAATATGTAAGGCCTCATCAACGTGCTTTCCCCTGATATCAATAGAAAGTTTGAAGTCGGCCATTTTTTTGTTCATATCGTCAATGATGTTACCGATGGTTGGGTGGCTTGTTTTTTTGGAGGCTGTTTTTGCAGGTTTCTCTGAGTAAACAAGCTTATCCAACGGTGTGTGCATTTTGAAAGTGTCAAAAGAAACAAGCGCATTTTTGTTTGAGATATCAATAATTTCGCCAACAATGTCCTGGTCTTCGAGTTTAACAAAATCACTTTTTTTCAGTTTTCTTTTCTTTTTTTGCTTTATTTCGGCTTTCTCTTTCTTTCCGTGTTTTGCTGGAGGTATTTTTTCAATTTCTTTTTTTTGTGATGTGATTTTGTTTCGCAGTTCTTTTGTTTTTTCTTTTTCGGCCTGTATTTCCCTGATCTCTCTGATTGTATTTTCAATAAGTTTGTTGCTGTCAGCCAGCATTTGTTTTGCTTTGCCTTTGGCTTCACGCAAGATTTCAGCTCGGGTAAGTTCAAGATCACTTTTAAGTTGTTCGTATTTTTCTATCATCTCAGCCAAAAAATCATCTGCAACTTTTAACTCCTTTTTCTTTTTTTCGATCTTGTTTTTTTCAACTTCAAGCTGCTGCAGTTGTCTGTCGAAATCAACATGTGTGCTTCCGGTTTTGATCAGCGCCTGGTTAAGCACTTTTTTTGGAAATCCGATCTGTTCGGCAATCTCGAAAGTGAACGAGCTACCTGGTTTCCCGGTTTTAAGTTCATAAAGAGGTTTCAGGTTTTCAGCATCAAAAAGCATTGCACCATTAATAATGCCCGAATTTTTATCAGCCATCAGCTTTAGATTGGCATAATGGGTTGTGATGATTCCGAAAGACCTTTTTACATTCAGGTTTTCAATAACAGCCTCGGCAATGCTTCCGCCAAGCTGGGGTTCTGTTCCTGATCCGAATTCGTCAATCAGGAAGAGAGTCTGGTTGCCGGCGTTTTGTATGAAATACTTGATGTTTAAAAGATGTGAGCTGTACGTACTCAGGTCGTTTTCGATGGATTGCTCATCTCCCATATCAATCAAAATCTTTTTGAATATACCCATTTCCGAGTCCTCATTCATGGGAACCAGCAAACCGCACTGCATCATATATTGCAGTAACCCGGCAGTCATCAGGCAAACCGATTTACCACCGGCATTTGGACCCGAAATGATGAGTATTCTGTTTTCCGTATCCAGTTCAAGTGAAAGCGGAACAATCTTTTTGTTTTGTTTCTTATGTGAAAGATACAAAAGGGGATGTTTGGCATCGTTCCAATGGATGGAGGTCTTATTGGTGATTCTGGGTTTTGCGGCTTCAATGGATTGTGCAAAAACCGCTTTTGCCCTGATGAAATCAATTCTTCCAAGAAAATCGTAAAGAAAGATCAGGTCATCTATGTGTTGGCGAATGAACCGGGTTAGGTTGAAAAGGATTTTATGAATTTCTCTTTTCTCTGCATTTTCCAGGTCACGTATTTCGTTGTTCTTGTCGAAAATTTCCGCTGGTTCGATGTATACGGTTTGCCCGGTTGCAGATTCGTCATGAATAAATCCTTTTATTTTTCTTTTGTTTGCAGCAAGCACGGGAATCACCAGCCTCCCGCTTCTGATGGTAGGTTCAATACCTTCCTGCACCCAACCTGATTTTCGCGCCAATTGTATGGTTCTGTTAATCTTTCCGCTAATTTCAAATTGCTTTTTATTCAATTGGTCCCTGATCTTACCAAGGTCTTTTGAGGCGCTGCTTTTGATCTCTCCCTTATCGCTCAGTATTTTGTCAATGGCTATAATGATCTCTTCCGGCGAAACAAGATCAACAAGCAACTGCTTCAGATGAGGATATATTTCTTTATCAAGCTGATGCAAAAACCTGATTATTTCATTGATGGTGCGAAGCGAAATCTTTAAATCAAAAAGCTGTTCAAGCTCGATGACAGTTCCTTCAATCTTAAGCTTTTTCAATGTAGGAATGGGGTTCAAATAATCCTGGGTGGGAAAACTGTCTTCCGTTTCCAGCATGCTTTTAAATTCATCAACTTCTGAAAGGGTATGTTTGATTTGTTGGTAATCCCGGGAAAACATTATCCGGTCAATATAATCTTCACCCAAAGAAAAAAGAGATTTTTCTTTCAGGCGTTGTCTGATCTCGGTAAACCCGATTTTATCTTCAAAGTTTTTCGGAAAAATCATCCATACAAAGTTATAAATATGCAAACTGTACAGAAATAATTTATTTCTTTGATGTACATTTATTGAGAAAAAAATGTCTTTCATTGAGAGGGTTAAAAAATTTGATGTTTGTTTATGTCTGATCATCCTTTTGGGATTATTTGGCTGCAGTGAAGAAAAAACAACCATTAAACAGCAGATAATAAAAAACTGGCGTTTTTATTTCCCGGATAGCTCCCGCTTTTTTGTAGCCACAGTGCCTGGCACTATACATACGGATCTGCTCAATAACAATCTGATTGAGAATCCTTTTGATGGCTGCAATGAAGACAGCTTGCAATGGATTGGGAATGAAC
>CAZTAW010000135.1:2237-8979 GCA_964611705.1 uncultured Bacteroidales bacterium | reverse complement strand
TTGCATGGGAAGGTAAATGAGCATTAAGCTTGTTTTTTTCACAAATGAAGTAAAACTGAGATATATGGGCAGGTAAATGATCAGTTTAAAAACAAAAAACATGAAAACATATGTTAACAATTCGTTGAGCCAGAACCCGAAGATCAATCCTGCAAAAAGCATATAATTATAAAGATAAACCAGCAAAGAAGCAGTGACGATTCCCAGGTTTTTGTAGCCCCGGCTCTTTGATATCCACCGTATGCGTTGCTGCAGAAATGCTTTCAGGCTCTTTTTGGGTTCAGTAAACACAAGTGCATTATAATCCTTTAAAAAACTAATGGTTTTGTTTCCGAATTCTTTTTTGATCTTTAAAAGAAGAAAAACATCATCCCCCGAAACAAAGCCCGAATCGGATTCATAGCCCCTGACCTTTTCAAATGCTTTTTTAGTATACGCCAAATTAGCACCATTACATAAAACAGGGGCATTCATGGAAATGGAGCCGGCCCCGGAAGCGATCAGGCTTAAAAACTCCAGCGATTGCAATTTTTTAAAAAAGGATTTGTCATGATGAAAGCAAACCGTACTGCTTATGAACTTGGGTTTATCTTTTTCATAATATTGAACCAGTGTGAACAACCAGTTTTTTTGCAAATGACAATCCGCATCAGTTGTCACGATTAGCTCGCCCTTTGCTTCTTTTACTCCTCTGCTGATGGCTGACTTCTTTCCGACTTCATCACTCCTAAGTGACAAAATCTTTATGTAATCATGATCTTTAACAAATGATGCTGCGATCTCTATCGTATCATCTTCGGAATGATCATCAACTATAATTATTTCAAGAAGGTTTTTGGGATATTTCTGATTTACAAGGTCTTCAATCAGAGATTGAATGTTATTTTCCTCATTTCTTGCCGGGACTAAAACCGATATTTTTGTTGATACCTCTTTACCGCTTAAAGCAAACTTTTTCAATGTAAACCATCCATAGGTATAAAATCCGATCAAAACTGCATATGATGCTGCAAATATTGTGAGTAAAACCAGTATGATGGCAAACAATTCTTCCATGTTATGAATGATTCTTTCTGAAAAACTTAAGATTAAAAACAAATATTGTCCCTGCAATAGCTGGAATAACAATATTGATTAGCCAAAGCGCTGAGGAAGCTGAGAACACACCCATTTCAAACCAGCCCGTTCCGTAGCCCATAGTACTGAAATACAAACCAAAAACAAAAAGTGAAACACTTCCCCTTACTCCGATCTCTGCCAGTGCAATTGTGGGAATTGCTGTTAGAATGAAAAAGAAAACCGTGATCAGAATGATGGAATCAAATAACGGTATTTGAATACCAAATAAAACCAGCAACAAATGAAACTGCAAGGTAAACACAAAATATCTCAATGTGCTTAACAGCAATATTTTCAGTAATTCTTTTGGGTTGAAATAGGAAAAAGCCTGTAAATGATGTCGCAAATTTGTCCAGTTTTTCCGGGTAAAACGAAGCAGGAAATTTGAGAGAATGGAAATGTTGAAATAAAACAAAAGCAGGAAGAATATCGCGATAGCAATAAAAGCGATCAAACCCGAAAAAACATAATCATTAAAATACATGCTTTCTTTTACGTGTTGTGGAAGAAAAATCAGAAGTGCTACAGATCCTAATATCAAAGTTGTGATCAATTGACTGATACTGCCTACAATGGTAACAAGTATCCCTTCAATATGATTTGCCCTTTTGAGAATAAACACCCTGCCGAAATAATCACCAATGCGGTTTGGTAAAAATGCGCTTACTGAAATTCCTGTTAAAACAGCTTCATATGCACGGAAAAATTTCACTCTTTCGATTTTTGAGATCAGTAGTTTCCATTTCCAGGTTTCCAGGCCCCAGTTGACAAACATTAAAATAAAAACCAAAACAATTCCGTAAATAAAATCAGGCTTATTGATTAATTCAATGAAGTTATCGTAAAATTCGCTCAGGTTTCTTTTCTGAAAAATCTGGAAATACAGAAAAGTATAAGTCGCAACAACGATTATGATTCTGATCAGATAGTTATATGTTTTCTTTAACTTTGTTTTCATACAAATCAACAAACGAGGTTTTTGAAAAAAGAAAAGATCATCATCGGTATTGATCCGGGTACAACAATCATGGGTTACGGTCTTATTTACAACAAAGATAAAAAGATTGAACTCATTACGCTTGGAATTTTGAAGCTAAGTAAATATTCGGATCATCCTTTAAAGCTTCAAAAGATTTTCGAAAGGATCATTTCCCTGATTGATGAATACAAACCCGATGAGCTGGCCATTGAAGCTCCCTTTTACGGCAAGAATGTACAATCCATGCTCAAGCTGGGCCGGGCACAGGGTGTGGCAATGGCAGCCGGACTCTCAAGAAATATCCCCATCTTCGAATATTCACCACGAAAAATAAAACAATCCATTACCGGAAAAGGAAATGCCTCTAAGGAACAGGTCGCTGCCATGATCTGCAATCTGCTCACAATTAAAAACCCACCTGATTATCTTGATGCAACCGATGGCGTAGCCGTAGCCTTATGCCATCACTTTCAGCAAGGACCTGATACGGGTAGTAAAAAGTACTCCGGTTGGAAAGCATTTCTTAAGGATAATCCTGGAAGGCAAATTTGAAAATTTGTTGATTTGAAAATTGCCAAATTAACTTCTGATAGGCTTGCCACCATTTATCCGGGATTTCATCATTCAGGGCAATCTGGTAATCATGGTATGAACATGGAATGAAATGATGCCTTTCGTATTTGGTACGCAAATTGGCTTTTACCGGCACATCCATCCACCAGCGATCGCTTTTTTTGCTTTTCAGAAAAACAATCTGGTCTTTATGATTGCTGATTGGAACCGTATATTTTATAAAGTCTTTTTTTGTTTTATACGGGAAATCATATTTGCGACCATAAAATCCGTCAATAAAATACCAGATCATTTGCGCCAATAAGTGTGCTGTTTGTCCCCGCTCATCACAAGAAGGGTTCATTTCATACAAGCCAAAGCAGGATAATTTATCGCTCATTCCGGCATAGCGGGCAATCTGACAGGCTTCCTCGCCATAAAATCCATTGGGTGTTGCATTTTGGTTTCCCGGTGCATCAGAATAACGGATGGCGGATACATCAACAGTAAGCATATCCGCATTGCGCACAACAGCTTCCGTTTCTTCAAGATCAGAACGTACAGCACCCAGACGGTAACAATCAAAAAATAAATTCTCCATCAGATCAATGGCTTCCTGGTCAACAAAATAGGTCTGATAACCCATATTTGTATAGTTGAATAAATAATTGGGTTGATGCAGAATGATCTTGCTCAGGTACGACCGTGAATCCAGCTCACCTTCTTTCTCCCCCAGATCGAAAAGCGGGTCAACAGCTACGATATTGATGATCCTGCCGATTTTTTCATATGCCTTGTAAACAGCATAAGTCAAATCCTGGCTGCCTCCTAAAATAATGGGCACAACACCCTGACCGAGCAAAAAAGCAACTGACTCGGTAAGCGCATAGTAAGTATCATTGATGGTATTTCCGGCTTTGATGTTTCCCAGGTCAGCGATCTTAACTTCATATTCCCCCTGAAACAGTTTGTAAAAATATTCCCTTATGGAATTGGGCGCCAATGCACATCCTGCATTGTTAATGGCGTTTCTTTCTTCATTCACACCCAGCACGGCAAGCTGTACATCCTGCAAATCAGGGAAGCCATGTGTTTTACCATGACTTTTGACCACATCGCCCAGGCGTTTTTTATTTGCCTTGTCGGCAAATTCGTATCCGGATAGGTCAACCGGCTCAAAATAGATATCAATATCCATGATAACAAAATTTGAATTCAAAGATAATTGATCTGATCAGAATGAAATGAAAAAGCTGACAGCAGTTTTATTTTTTCTTTCTGAATCTTTTTTTTGGTGTATTCTTCGGGTCTTCCGAAATTTTAATACAATCATCAAGAGAGAGTTTTTCAGGTTCTCTGTCTTTTGGTATCTTGAAATTTTGTTTGCCAATTTTTATGTAAGGTCCGTAGCGGCCTTTCAGAACTTTTACATCGGGATTATCTTTAAACTCCCTGATAATATTTGATTCTGCTTGTTTTCTTTTTTCTTCAATGATCTCAATGGCTTTTGCCTGGTCAACATCTGCCGGATCCATTTTTTTGATGGAATAAAAAGCGTTTTTATGCCTTACATAAGGACCAAAACGGCCAATATTTACAGTAAGTTCCTCTCCTTCATATTCACCGATTGATTTTGGGAACTTAAAAAGTTCAAGCGCCTCTTCCATTGTGATCGTTTCAATACTTTGGTTTTTCTTTAAACCGGCAAATCTGGGTTTTTCATCACTTTCCGTATCACCGATCTGTATCATCGGGCCATAGCGGCCAATCTTGGCGAAAACATTTTTCCTGCTTTCCGGGTCCTGCCCGATCAATCGTTCTCCACTGAATTTTTTGGTTTTTTCTGTTGTTTCTTCGATCTTCTCATGAAACGGACCGTAGAATTCCCTGATCATCTGATTCCATTCTTTCTGGCCTTCCGCGATTTCATCAAATTCTTTTTCAACCCTTGCTGTAAAGTTGTAATCAATGATATTGCTAAAATATGCGAGCAAAAACTTGTTTACGATCGTACCCAGATCAGTGGGAAACAGCTTACCTTTTTCAAAACCGCTGTACTCCGATTTTTTTTCTTCCTTTACGGCATCATTCTTCAATACAATAAAGTCGTAATCACGTTTTTCTCCTGTACGGTCCTCCTTCATCACATATTCCCTTTTCTGGATAGTAGAGATGGTAGGTGCATAGGTTGATGGCCTTCCGATGCCGAGGTCTTCCATTTTCTTAACGAGGCTGGCTTCGGAATATCTTGGCGGATGTTGCGTAAACCGCTGAATGGCATTCATCTCATTCAAATCCAGAACATCACCTGTGTTTAATGGTGGAAGTACCCCTGCCCGGTCTTTCGCTTTTTCATCATCTTTTGATTCATAGTATACTTTTAAAAACCCGTCGAATTTTATCACCTCGCCTTTGGCAATGAGTTTTTCTTTTGTTTTTGAATTGCTGATGTCAACATTTGTTTTCTCAAGCTTTGCATCGCTCATCTGGGAAGCAATCGTCCTTTTCCATATCAAATCATACAGCTTCTTTTCCGGATCGCTTCCCTGTATGGCTTTCTTATTCAGAAAAGTAGGGCGGATCGCTTCATGTGCTTCCTGGGCACCTTTTGATTTGGTGGAATATTTTCTGGTTTTTGAATAATTCTTCCCAAAGCTCTTTTCAATTTCTTCTCTTGCCATAGCCAATGCCATATTCGACATATTCACCGAATCGGTTCTCATGTACGTGATCTTCCCGGATTCATATAAATTCTGTGCAATCCGCATGGTATTGGCAACAGAAAATCCGAGCTTGCGGCTGGCTTCCTGTTGCAAAGTAGATGTTGTAAAAGGAGGTGCAGGAGATTTTTTGGCCGGTTTGGTTTCAATATCAGCAACCTTAAACTCCGCTCCTTTGCATTTTTCAAGAAAAGCAAGTGCCTCTTTTTTTGTTTTGAAGCGTTTGGGCAACTCGGCCTGAACGGAGTACTTTTTACTTTTATTTTCGATATCAAGCTTTGCTGTGATCTTATAAGAACTTGTAACCTTGAAATTTTTGATTTCCTCCTCGCGTTCAACGATCAACCTGACTGCAACAGATTGCACTCTTCCTGCAGAAAGTGCGGGTTTTACCTTTTTCCAGAGCAGGGGAGATAATTCAAAACCAACAAGCCGGTCAAGAACCCGCCTTGCCTGTTGGGCATTAACAAGATTTTTATCAATTGTACGGGGATTAGCAATGGCTTGTTGAATGGCTGTTTTGGTAATCTCATGAAAGACGATGCGTTTTACGGCTTCCTCATCCAGTTTCAGGGCATTTACAAGATGCCAGGAAATGGCTTCCCCTTCGCGGTCTTCATCAGTGGCAAGCCAGATGGTTGCGGCATCTTTTGCTGATTTTTTCAGCTCGGATACGGTTTTTCTTTTATCGGGGGAGATCAGGTATTTAGGTTGGAAATCCTTTTCGATGTCCACACCCAGGTCTTTTTTAGCTAAATCCATCACGTGGCCCATACTGGAACGCACCTGAAAATCCTTACCGAGAAATTTTTCAATGGTTTTAGCCTTTGCAGGCGACTCAACGATTACAAGGTTTTTTATCATTTTGGTAATATCTTTTTCCGTTTTTTAAACAGCTTACAAAAGTATATATTTTCTTTTGTAAGGAAATTTTGCCTTCTGAAATAATCTTTTCTTAATTTTGTATTTCAGAAAAAAAATTACATTTGCACATTGAGTAATTTTTTTACTAAAAACCAATTATAACTCCAATGAAATATTTTTACAGAATATCATCACAAAGATTATTTCTTCTGCTGGGTATTATTTTGATCCTGGCATCCTGTGTCCCCCAGAAAAAGATCAAATACCTGCAGAATAAAGAGCTGGCCGAAGCCAAAACCAATTTCGTGAACCAGAAAAAAATTGAATACAAGATAAAACCGGGCGATAACCTTTACATTAAAATCGTAAGCATTGACGAAAAAACCAGTGCTCTGTTCAATACGATGGATGCCCGTTATGCAAACACAATGAACTCTGATGCCGGCATTTATCTTAACAGTTATACGGTAAATGAAGACGGTTATATGGACTTCCCTCTGATAGGAAA
>CAZTAW010000135.1:0-2227 GCA_964611705.1 uncultured Bacteroidales bacterium | reverse complement strand
GGTAAAAAACCTTAGCGTAGAAGAAGTTAAAAATGAAATTCAGCAATCATTAAATGAATACATTAAAGAATCGGTGGTAATCGTTAAACTGGTAAACTTTTATGTAACCATGCTTGGGGAAGTAAGGCGTCCCGGTGAGTACAGGGTCTATCAGGATGAGCTTAACGTTTTCGAAGCCATGTCCATGGCCGGTGATCTTACGGATTTTGCCAACAGGAACGAAGTAAAACTGGTTCGGCAAACCAAACAAGGTTCCGAGATCATTGACATTGACCTGACGGATCAGAATTTCCTTACATCGGATTATTTTTACCTGATGCCCAACGATATTATTTACGTGGAACCATTGAAAGGCAAGCAGTTTACCTTTGCCAATTTCCCGTATGCCATTATTTTTTCGGCCATATCAACAACACTCTTGTTAATTAATTATTTTAAATAAAGATGAACACAGAAAACATACAGGACATCCAGCGCGAGGAAAGCATTGATTATAAAGCAATGTTTTATAAATTTTACAGGTACTGGTATTTCTTTGCCATCACAATATTTATTACCCTGATCATCGCTTTTCTCTTTAACAAATATACCAAGCCGGTTTATAAAGTTGATACCACCGTTCTGATCAAGGATGATAAATCAAAAGTTGATCCGCAATCCCTGCTCGGTTTTGGTATTTCAAACACCCAGCAAAACCTGGAAAATGAGATCGGTATTTTGAAATCCTATACTTTAACGCATCGTACCATCAAAAAACTTGATTTCGACATTGCTTATTTTGAGGAAGATAATTTTATCACCAAAGAGCTTTATGAAAATGCACCTTTTGAAGTGGTAATGGATACCAACCATCCCCAGCCTGTTGGATTGCGCTTCAGAATATCTTTTACTCCGGATGGCAATTTCACTTTGGAAGCCGAAGGAGAAGAAATTAAAATGTACGACTTTATTGTAGATGATTTCACCGGTAACGAGATTTCCTCCATAAACTTAAAAAAAACCTACCGCTTAAACCAGGAGGTAAATGAAGAATATTTTAAGTTCAAAATATACCTTACAAAAGATTTCAACGAAGAAGAAATTACGGATCAGAAATTATTTTTCCAGTTTTATTCACTTGAAAACCTGGCCAAGCAATACCAGGGATTTGATATTGAACCCATTAACCGTGAGGCTTCCATTGTGGATATTTCCCTTGAAACCAACAACAAAGAAAAAGGAGCTGATTTCCTCAACGAACTCACTGCGCAATATATTGCCATGGGCCTGGAAAAGAAAAACTTAATTGCTAGCAATACCATAAAGTTTATTGACAGCGAATTACAAGGAATTACCGATTCTTTGCGTTTTGCCGAACAGGATTTGCAGGATTACAGAACAAAGCATGAAGTTATGGATCTCGATTTTCAGGCACAGCAGGTTTTTGAGTATATGAAAGAACTGGAAAACCAGAAAGCCGAATTGCTTGTAAAATCCAAATTTTATCAAAACCTGAAAAATTACCTTAAAACAAAAGACGAAGCAGGTGACCTGGTTGTTCCTTCTCAGATCGGCATCGAAGATCCAACTATTAATCAACTGGTTGTAGAACTTACTACTTTATATACCGAACGTGCTGAACTGCTCCTGAGCTCAACCGAAAAAAGCCCGCTTGTTATCAGCCTTAACCAAAAGATCAGGGATATCAAGGATGCATTGATCGAAAATATCAATAACATGATCAGCACTTCCGAAATTGCCATTGAAGATATTAACAGCAGGATCAATGATCTTACACGCAGGATCAGCAACCTGCCCGAAACCCAGCGTGAGCTGATCACCATTGAAAGAAAATTCAAGCTGAATGACGCTTTATATACCTATCTGCTTGAGAAAAGATCGGAAGCCCAGATCACCAAAGCTTCCAACTTACCGGATAATGAAATTGTGGACAAGTCAAGAGCAAAATCAGCAAGCCCGGTAGCACCGAAGAAAAGTCTGAATTATCTGATCGCATTGTTTATCGGATTGATCATTCCGGTAGTTTATATTGTGGGTAAAGATTATTTCAACGACAAGATCATAGAAAGAAAGGATGTGGAAAACATTACCAATTTACCCATTCTTGGCCATATTATTCACAGCAACAAGGAATCCAAGATCGTGGTGGCCGATTCACCCAAATCATCCATTTCCGAATCATTCCGTTCCGTAAGGACAAACCTGCATTACCTGACCCAGGGAAAAG
>CAZTAW010000134.1:0-8987 GCA_964611705.1 uncultured Bacteroidales bacterium | reverse complement strand
AGTTTTACACCTTACTGGTTTCTACATGGTGACTTAGGTATCACGGATTACCATGGTACAGTTGCAAAATACAAATTCCAGCCTGATTTCAGCCAGATTAACATTGGCGGCAATTTATCATTTGGCCGTCAGTTTTGGGCTCCTTTCGGCGCTGAAGTTGAATTCTTCAGAGGATTTTTAACAGGTGAAAAAGAGGAATACGATCAGTACTTTAAAGCCGACGTATTTGAAACATCAATCCTCGGACAAATCAATCTATTTAACCTGATTGGTGGTTATGCCGACAGGAATTTCAGTATTGATGCCATAGTTGGTCTCGGCGCAATGCAATACTGGTCAAAATTATATCAGCTTTCTACTGACAAGGAATTACTTGTCCTCGGTAGGGAAAACAGTCCTGAGGAATGGAAAGAAGAACACATAGGCCTTTGGGACAGGAGGCTTGTTGCAGTATTGCCGGTTGGACTTGGTTTTAATTTCGGCTTGAGCGAAAAAGTGGACCTGAATCTCGACTGGAAATACAAATTTGTTGATACAAAAATGCTGGACGGAAATTCAACCCAGCCTGGTAGTGTGAATAGAGATATGTACCAGTACCTCGGTTTGGGGGCTACATTTAAATTCGGTATGGGTGGTAACATCAAGAGCATGGTGAAAGATTATGAACTGATCACCCTAAAAGCCACACCTGAAGTACTTAAAGAAAAAGGCGACACAGTTGAAGTTACTGTAGAAGGTTCATTCCCTCCCAAATATTTCGGCAAAAAAGCAGCCATGCTGGTGCAACCCGTATTGAAATATGAAGGTGGCGAAATTGCCCTTGAACCTTATACACTCAGAGGTGAGGATGTAATTGGTGAAGGAAAGGTAATCAGCAACAAAAACGGCGGATCATTCAAATACACACAAAAATTTGAATATACACCGGAAATGAACAAATCAGAACTTGTTGTTAACCCGATTGTATATGTTGCCAAAGAAAAAGTATACGCAGGTAAAGACGAAATCGTTGCCAATACCAAATACATGTACATGGGCGAAAGAAAACTGGCCGACGGTGTTATTTACACTTCAGAAAGAATTTATCCCGGAGATGCCAATATTATCGCAGCTCATCACGGATATGAAAAAGAAGTTATCATTACCGAAAAAGCCAAAATATACTTCAAAGTCAACAGATATAATCTTAACTGGAACCTTCCGCTCAACAAGCAAGAAAAAGCCATGGAAGCGATTGACAACATGTGGTCATTTGTTGAAAAAGGATGGGAAATCAGAGACGTTCGGATTGACGGATGGGCATCGCCCGAAGGTGAAGAAACATTCAACGAAAACCTCTCGGAAAACAGGGCTAAAACAGCCTTCAACTACATGACAAGGAAATTTAAAAGAATGTCATGGCAAAAAAATGCTACCATTGATTATAAAAACCCTGAAGAACAAATCAACTTCATCATTAAACATCACGGTCCTGACTGGACAGGTTTTATGAACAGTGTTGAAAAATCAGGCATGCAGGACAAGAATGTAATTCTCAACGTTATACGTTCTGCAGGCTCACAGGAAAAGAAAGAACAGGAAATCAGAAACATGATCCTGATCTATCCGGAAATTGAAGATAATATCCTAAAACCACTTAGAAGAGCTGTTCTATCAGTTAATTGCTACGAACCAAAAAGAACTGACGAAAACATCGCAGAACTCTCAACCACATACCCTGATTCACTGGAAGTTGAAGAATTGTTGTTTGCTGCTACAATGACAGACGACGAAGGAACAAGGCTGATGATTTACGAATCAGTAATTGAAATTTATCCTGATAACTGGGAAGCTTATAACAATGCTGCTGTTTGCAAGATCAGGGAAGGAAAATACCAGGAAGCTGCAGCCCTATTGCAGGATGCCATCAAAATTGACCCCAATAATGCTACCATTTATAACAATATGGGTGTTCTCGCACTCCATACTAAAGATTACAGCCATGCTGAACAAATGTTTAAGAAAGCGCAATCATTGGGTCAGAGCGAAAATTACAACATGGGCCTGATCGCAATTGAAAAAGGTGACTATGGCAAAGCACTTCAATTGTTTGGCGGAAAGAGTTGCGACTATAATTTAGGCCTTGCACAACTGGCAGCCGAAGATTACGCAAAAGCCGAAAAAACACTGAAATGTACAGAAGATAATCTCGGTGAAACATATTACTTACTTGCTATTGTAAGTGCACGTACGGATAATGCATCCATGATGTATGAATATCTTACAAAAGCAATCAAGGAAGATCCTGAGCTAAAAGGACAGGCCAGAGCAGACAGGGAATTTCTGAAATTCGAAAACGAACCCGATTTTCAAGCATTGTTAGACTAATTGGTAATCACATATAAAGCAAAAGAGCTTCTTCATTTTTGAAGAAGCTTTTTTTATTCTATTACCACTCTATTAACACCCTCAGAGTAATCTTTTGATAATAAAGTGAGCATTCTCTCATAGTCTTCATAATTCTCAACGAAATCAATATCATTGGTATCAACAACAACAATTCTTGCTTTTGTGGCCTGCCTGAAATAATCAAAATAACCTTGTTGAATTTTTAAAAGGTATTCCCTGGAAATTTGCATTTCATATGGTCTGCCACGCTTTATAATATTGTCTTTTAACTTATCAACATCAAGATAAAGATACAGGATTAAGTCAGGTTTGGGTAAACCGGTATTGATAAAATTAAAAAACCTTGAAAACAAAGCAAACTCATCATTTTGCAAGGTTTTTCTGGCAAATATTAAAGATTTGTCAAGAAAATAGTCGGCAACGACAAAGGATTTAAACATATCCGTATTTGTAAGTTCCGCTTTTAACTGCTGGAAACGTGAAGCCATAAAGGACATTTCGAGTGGAAAAGCATACTTGGCCGGATTCTTATAAAACCTGGGAAGAAATGAATTTTCTTCAAACTGTTCAGGAATAAACTTTGCATTCATCTCCTCTGCAATTTTCATGGCAAGAGAGGTTTTTCCTGCCCCAATCGAGCCTTCTATAGCGATATAGTTATACTTAATATCCATCATTCAAATTTAAGAACCTTTAAGTAATCCCGACATTCTTTCAACAATTGATTTACGGTCTTATTCAATACCGGATGCAAAAAATCTCCGGCAATCTCATTCAGCGGAACCAATGTAAATCTACGGTTAGGTATTTCAGGATGAGGTATTTTAATATCCGGATGTTCAACCACATCGTTATTAAAAAACAAAATATCTATATCAATAAGCCTTGATTCGTAAGAATCTGATTTTCGGCCCCTTCCAAGCATTTTTTCAATCTGTTGACTGGTTTCAAGTAAGGCAAAGGCATCAAGCTGTGTTTTAAACAACAATACCTGGTTCAAAAAATCATTATCATTTACAAAACCCCAGGGTGAGGATTCATAAACTGAAGAGAATTTTTTGATACGGCCATACTTTTTGAGTAATGCAGCAGCTTTTTCGAGATACTTTTTTCTGTTTCCCAAATTACTTCCCGTTAACAGATATACCTTATTCATACTTACAAATTATGAAATCAAAAGTACATTAAGTTATTAAGAAGTGAAAATATTAAAGAAAAGCCTGAAACCCGGAATTGCTTTGCAGATATAACCTGTACATCAGAAATTTGATCTTTTTTGCATACAAAGTGTCGGATGCCCATTTTCCGGTTAATCCATCAACCGTACTTACAGAGCCCCTTTCAACAAAATGAAACCGCCGGTCAACCAGTCTGTCATTTATTTCTTCCCTGGATGCATAGGCCTTGAGATGCTGTATATGAGCCCTTATCCCCAGTCTTTGTGAAACATATTGCTCACCGGCATTTCTTTCATTAATAGCTCCCAGCCCGCAAAAATTATTTTGCCTTGAATTAACAATCCCCTGAAATTTTAAAAAGCCGGTTTCAAGACACATCTGACTGAAGGCAAGGTCATGGTTAACCCCTTCCTTCTCTGCTTCTTCAAGGTATATCCCGGCAATAAAAACAGCTTCTTTATAAGCAATATTCTGATTATATCTTAACAGGAAAGAGGCAAGGTCTTCCACTGAAGAACTTCCTTTTGTCATTATCCGGTAGTCAGCCAAAATTTTATGATAGCGTTGATAAAAATCTTTGTTTTTAAAAAGTTCCGGGTTGATCTTCATCATCCCGTGTATTCCCGAATGATCATGTACAAACATCGGAAGTTCAATACAGTATATTGGCATTGTTAAATCAAAGGTTTCATGGCTGGAAGATGAAAAACTGCCATTGCCTGCCAGCATTAAAAAAAGTGGAAGCAACAACAATTTCTTTCTTAAATGAATACGATTTTTCATAAACATTAACACCTGCCTAACAAATATTCAAAAACTTTGGGGCTTCCCACATAAGATTTAGTAAATATTTTCCACATGTTTTTGTTAATATTTATTTGCCGTTAGAAAAAAACGTATATTTACACAAACGGCTTTCTACTGTCAGAATTTACAAATAATCTGATTTTATGTAAACTAAAAATTTATTGATATGAAACAGTTTTTCAAATTCTTTTTTGCATCTGTTCTGGGAACATTTGTTACGGCAATAATTTTATTTTTTATCATGATGGGTATTTTTATGTCGGTCATATCCTATTCGAAAAAAGAAACCGTAGACGTAAAATCTAATACCATTCTCAGGATTAAGCTCAATGAACCTGTTATGGACCGGACTCCGGTAAATCCGTTTACCAATACCAATTTCTTCAACCTTAAAACCAGCATTCCACCGGGTTTGAATGATATTCTGGCAAATATCAAAAAAGCAAAAAATGACAAAAGGATTAAAGGTATTTTGCTTGATTTAAGTTACATACCAGCAGGAATTGCCACAATTGAAGAAATCCGTGATGCACTTGTTGATTTTAAAATGTCGGATAAATTCATTGTTTGTTATGGTGATTTCTATTCACAAACTGCTTACTACCTGGGTTCTGTCGCTGATGAAATGTACCTCAATCCCGAGGGACTGATTCTTTTCAAGGGCATCAATGCTGAAATCGTATATTTAAAAGGTTTGCTCGACCAATTGGGCATTGAGGCGCAAGTATTCAGAAATGGAAAATATAAAAGTGCTGTCGAGCCCTTACTCCGAGAAAGTATGAGTGATGCAAACCGTGAACAGCTAAACGGGTTGTTTAATTCAATCTGGGACAGGCTTTTGATTGATATTTCAAAATCAAGGAATATCAGCATATATGATCTTAACCTGATTGCCAACAATCTTGAATTATTTGATGCTGAAAATGCAACAAAAAACAATTTTGTTGATGATTTAATTTACAAAGACCATCTCATCAAGAAGCTCAGGGAAAAAACAGGAATATCAAAAGACAAAAAGCTCAATATCATTTCAATGAGCAATTATACTTATGCGAAAGACAAATCAGCAACTGATAATATATCCCGTGATTATATTGCTGTTATTTACGGGGAAGGCGACATCGTGATGGGAGAAGGTAAAGACCTGCAAATCGGGGCCGAAAAATATGCCAAAGCGCTTCGCGAGGCAAGAAAAGACAAGAATGTAAAAGCCATTGTATTTCGTGTAAATTCACCGGGTGGAAATGCATTGGCTTCCGAGATCGTAAGACGCGAAGTTGAACTGGCTGCCAATGAAAAACCGTTTGTTGTTTCAATGGGTGATCTGGCTGCTTCCGGTGGTTACTGGATATCCTGTAATGCTGATAAAATTCTGGCTGATGAAACCACCATTACCGGATCTATTGGGGTATACGGTATTTTCCCAAATATCAGGGAGTTTTTAAATGATAAGCTTGAAATAACAACTGATAATGTGATGACCAACGAAAATGCCAATTTACTTTCAATGAGCAAACCCCTTACAGATTATCAGAAAACAGTTATACAGGAGCAGATTGACAGAGAATACAGAAATTTCCTGAAATTGGTGACACAGGGAAGAAACATGCGTGTTACGCAAGTTGACAGTATTGCGCAAGGCCGTGTCTGGAGCGGATTAGATGCCATAAGAATTGGATTGATTGATGAATTTGGCGGACTTAGCAAATCAATAGAAACCGCTGCCGGTATGGCAAATATCAAGTCATATAAATTACGTGAATTGCCAATTCAAAAAGATCCCATAGAAGAATTAATCAATTCATTATTCGGAACGTCACATGCTTCAGCATTCCTTGAAGAAGAACTGGGTGATTCTTACAAATATTATGAGTATTACAAAAAAGCTACCCAAATTAAAGGAATTCAGGCCAGAATGCCATTTTTTCTGGAAATAGAATAAACGAATTATTATTACCATTGCAGGCTGAAAAATCAATGAATTCAGGCCTGCAGTGGTTTCACTTTATCTTATAGCCATACCATGTACCGGTTTTATAATTGCCATCCTCGGATACAAATACCCGTTTCTTTCCAAAAGATAAAGAAAATGAATAATCCCCTTTTTTAACCTTTACTGTATTTTTCAGCTTCATTTTTTTATCATAAACATATATCTCCTGTTTATCGGAATCCCAGGTGTAAAACCTGTTTTTTCCTGCAGCAATAACAGCACCTCCTGAAAATGCAGCAGAACCGCACCTGATGTTGTTGAAAGTTTCCAAAACTTCTCCATTTGAAAAATCGAATACGGTAAGCGTTCCCTGCTCCAAATAATATAATCTCTTCCCTTTCTTTCCTAAAGCCAGGCCTGCCTGATCGTTATCATACAGGTTTTTATGAACAAGAAAATATTTCGACTCTTCGGTATCCAAGTAATCAATCATGTATATATTTCTATCATAACAATTTACATACAGATGTTTATCGTCTTTATTATACATGATACTTCGCATATCAAGATTGATCTTATAATCTGCAATCCAGTTACCCTTCAGATCAAACTTACTAATCTTACCCTTTTCTGCAATACCTCCATTACAAGTATAAAGAAACTTCCCGTCGGAACAAAGATGGGCGTTATGCGTTTGGGGGTCTTCCCTGAAACTGATATCAGGTTCAACAAACTGTGCATAGCTTGCGCTGACAGTTACAGATAAAACTGTAAAAAAGATCAAACATATTCTTAAATTCATTATAATAAGGTTTTGGTTATACGTATCAAAGTTAATTCATTTAAACTTAAAAAACAATACTTTGAGGCGGTCTCAAAAACCTTCGAGCGAATTGAAAAGAATCTCATCAACACTTTTACTTTTGAATTCATCATGATTCCTAATGATCGCTTGTTCCCAGGGGCCATACATAGCATTGGGTAAAACAACAAATCTTTTCCCGAATTCATTTCTAAGGCTATCTGCAAGCACCTCTCTTTCAGACGAATATTTATTGAAAAACACCTCTGAGAAGTCATCAAGATTATCACCTATAAGCAAAACAATTCTGTAATTCTGAGATATTTTTGCCCTCCTTTCTTTTTTATTTGTTGAGTTTGTACGCATCAACAAATGATCTGCATCTGCAAAAGGGAATCCTTCTCTTTTCAGATTCTTAATTGTTACCTCTTTGTATTTTTCTTTCCTGTTTGTTACATAGAAGATTTCATATCTGTTTTCAGCAGCGAAATTGAGAAATTCAAGAGCTCCGGGAACAGCTTCTGCATTGGCGCTGTTGATCCATTCATCCCATTTTTCAGGATAGTTTATTCCTTTAATTATACATTCCGCCTCGTATGGACTGTTATCGAGCACAGTTTCATCAACATCAATCACAATAGCTTGCTTTTTACCAAGCATGCTGATCTTCATATCATTCAGAATAGTTTGTTTGGCAATATTAAATGCCTGGTAAACAAGGGCATCATACTCAGCAGCTTTTTGCTGAAAAACAACTGCATTTATAAGTCTGCAATTTTGTTTTTCTTTGTTATTATCCCGGTTATTGTCAACCTTCATAGAACATGATGAGATAATGATGAGGAGAAAAAATATTATAGTAAAATTTTGCTTATTCATGGTGATCAATTTTTAAGTTCAATTGAGTAGGAGGAAAATATAACCTGCTTTACTTAATCTTTCATTGGTAATCGACCTTGCAAGGATATAACTATTGGCTATATGCCAGTTGCCTTTCCTTGTGTTTGCCCATTCCCATGCCTTGGTTTTATTAACACCCAATTTGATGAGATTCTTCAGTTTGGTTCTTATTCGTTTCCGTTGTTTCCAAATCACCATCCTGATTCTTCGGCGATACCACATGTCTGTTCTGACAAGCAGCTTATCCATATCGGCCAGTTTGAAGTATTGAACCCATCCAGTTATATACTGGTGTAGTGCTTCTTTCCTTCTTTCATTTCCCCATCCGTTGCTTCTGGATGTTAGCTCTTTAATTTTAGCTTTCATCTTCTGCACACTTTTAGGATGTATCCGTAGTCTGCCTTCCCCTTTTATTTTATAAAAGGTGTATCCAGGGAATTTCACCTGCCTGATATGGCAAACCTTACTCTTCTCCCTGTTGACCCTTAAAAACAGTTTGCTGTGATTGACCTTATCGAAAAATTTCTCCAGATCAATGTCAACTGCATAACTGTAGCCTTTGGTGATGTGTTTTCGGCATTGCTGTAATGCCTGGTGGGCATTACGCTTTGGTCTGAACCCATAACTGCAGGTAGAAAAGTGTGGCTCATAGATAGGAGTAAGAACCTGTGTAATAGCTTGCTGGATCACTCTGTCTACTACGGCAGGAATTCCCAACTGGCGTTTACTTCCCTTCTCCTTGGGTATCTCTAGCCTGCGTACCGGATTTGGACAATATTTGCCCTTTTCTATGGCTGTCATCAACTCATCTTTGTGCTTAACAAGATAGTCCTTTAAGAACCCGACTTTAATCTTGTCTATTCCTCCTGCACCTCTATTCCGTTTTACCTGTCGGTATGCAGCATTAAGGTTGGAAGGCGACACAATGAATTCTAACAGTCCATGCCCTAATTGGCCGTTGTTAGTGAGGTTGTTTTTA
>CAZTAW010000133.1:0-9080 GCA_964611705.1 uncultured Bacteroidales bacterium | reverse complement strand
TACAAACCAGGTTCCTGTCGCCGAATGCATCATCAATTTTGGTAACGGGTGTAAAGTATTTATCAACAATGGAGTGCACAAATCAATTATTGAATCCGCCAGTTGGCGGACAAGGGTTCAACTTGCCTGACGGCAGTCAGGTTCCCCGCCCCTTGGGGCGTAATTATTTCTCCGTTTGATACCCGTTGCTCTGCGGCGGGGCAGTTCATTTACTAATACCGGGATGACTATATTAATTCAGACTTTGAAAAGAAAGAAATGAATGTTAATTGCTTGTTGATCAGCGGATGGAAAACCTTATTTTATTTTGTAAACCTTAGTAGCAAAGTCAGACTCATATCCCACCCAAACCTTATTAACCTTATTTTGTATCTTTAATGGAGACAAGCCGTCAAAGAATAGAGAAGTATATTACGGGGATCGTAAATAATAATTCCTCGAAATTATATGCTATTTATGCAAATCCTGAACATGTGCATTTCCTTGTTTCCAGATCACCTGAACTTAGGATATAGGCCAGGGTGATTTGGGAGGTAAGTTGGAATATAATACCAAAAACAGGAAACCAACTGAAAACTAATAAAACTCACTCAGACTTCATGAGCTTAATAACCTGCTGAGAAGAGCCATCGTCAAGCCTCAAGAAATAAACACCCGAAGCGACATCCTTTCCCGCATCATTCATCCCATTCCAATAAATATTATGCTCCCCGGGACCCTGAGCGCCCTCAAACACATTCTTCACAAGACGACCATTAATATCATAAACAGAAACAGAAACATCAGACTGCCTGTTTAAATCATAAGAAATATTCGTACCTGCATTGAAAGGATTAGGATAATTCTGATCCAAAGCAAACTCAGGCTCAGCCTCAACAAAATCATCAATGCCAACATGAATAGCTTGAAAATCAACGGTGAGATTCTCAATGCTCGGATTAGAACCAGTCTTAAGAATCACATGAACAGAATACTCCAAAGGATTGCCTGTGGGCTTAACAATAGTATCATAATCAATATTGGGCGAACCGCCAAAAACCTGAATTTCAGGAGTCTCATTAGCACTGCCAACAGTAACAATGTACTCATGAGCCCAGCCCCAATCCTTGTTAGGGGCATTACTCATGCCAGACGGAATTGTCTTATCAGGCATGGGAGGCGAAAAAGTGATGCTATCAGTTGACTTAAGCCCTGACTCAAGAGTAGAAGACTCATACTCAGGAGCAGGAACCGAAAGAGCAGAACCCGACTTTGAAAAATCAACCATATACACATTTATTAACTGAGGATAAAGCTCATCCTGCACAAGAGGATCAACACCCAAAGCAGACAAGAGCTGAGCATCAGCATACCAAGGATTAGGATCAGGACAAGGGGCTGGAGTGTTCCTGTTAGTAAGCCTTGAAGAAAGCTCAGGATCATTATCAATAATGTCCTTCAAAGTCTCCATCGCATCCTCAAAATCAGAAGGCTGAGTAATAGCATCAAGACCAAAACTCGGATAAAAAGGAATGGGCTGACTTGGATCCCAATCAAAAACCTGCTTTACAACAGAATTCGGCGCCATGAACTCAAGCTCGAACTGCTGACCGTTAGACATGTAAGTCACCTTCATCTCAGTCCAATAACGATCAAACTCATCAGAAACTGTCCTCACAACGCCATGAGGAGCATTCGCAGTATCATTTGCCCTGTAAGTAATGGAATAGTCAGTCTCAGCAAGAGAATCCGGCACAAGATTGTTTGTAAATATTAAGTTCCCGGTATGTTCATAACCCAAGCTGTCAAGGTTATCGCTGTAATCAACAGTCGACCAGTGTTCAATACCACTCAAGTTCTGAGCATCGCTTAGTGAAATGGACAAAGGAACATTTTTGTATGTGAAATTGACCCAATGATCCCTGATCTTCCTTACGCCCTGCACATTCTGAGAAGTATCAACAGTAATAGTTACTGGGTCGGTTGCGTTAAGCATCGTTTCAAGACTGGCCTTATTCTGCCCTTTAGTTACTGCGGCAGCGGCCGCAGTAATCTGAGCCTCATCAACAGTGCCAAACCTAACATTCTGAGCTCTGGCCTGATTATCCATAACGCCCAAAGACATCGCGATTAAAGCCGTGATAACAAGAGCCTTCATGCTTTTTGATTCCGGTTTTGATTTCATAACTCCGTAATGCTGATTTCTACTGGTAAAGGTATGAATTTTTCAGGTTCTGAGGGAGTAATTCCAGGCCCTTTCTTTGGAACACTACACACCCAGGGATTAAACAACAACTGAAACCCTTCGAGCGGTTGAAAACCCTCGAAGCAGTTGGGTTACCCAAAAGAAACCAAACAAATCCCTTCGGAAATCTTATGATTGCAGAAGGTCAGTTTCACAAGTATTTATTGACCGGGTGAATGAACTTCCATACATTTTGATGGGCAATTCCTTTTGAATGGTGCAGGTTGATCTCATCCATGGAAACAAGGTATTTCGGATGGTTGTCATCAATCATTTCCAAAGGCCTGTATTCACGGTTGGCAGTTTCTTTCGTTGTCAGCATATAAGTTACCTGGATGTAAATCTTTTCATTCCCTCTTTCGGCAACAAAATCCACCTCATAATTTCGTGTGTGGCCTGACCTGACCTCAAAGCCGGCCCTGAGCAAATGAAGATAAACCACATTCTCCAGCATGGCGGCAATGTCGTCAATTAATTGTGGAAACAGGTAGTTTCTGAATCCCAGGTCATTGATGTAGTATTTCTTCTCACCCGATAACAATTCACGGGTTTTGATATGCCATTTCGGACATTGCCGGAGAATAAATGCCTCTTCCATATATCCGATAAATGCGGCAATGGTTGAGTAATCCACTTTGCGCGAACGGCTCTTGTAATACTTTACTATGGAAGGTATGGAAACCATGTTTCCCACATTATGTACAATAAAAAGAAACAGGTCTTCCAGCAACACGTAATCCCTGATTTTGTAACGATACATAATGTCTTTGAGCAGTATGGTGTCTTTCAGCGATTGGAAATAGTGTCGATGAATTTCAATTGAGTCGATGTTGTAGATTTCCGGAAGAGCCGTCGTTTTAAGATATTCCAAAAAATTTTCTCGCTTGTTGGTCAATTCATGGAATTCAAGGTATTCATCATATGAAAAAGGAAACACTTCAAAAACAAGGTATCGTCCCGACAGCAATGTGGCAAATTCACCGGACAAAAGCCTTGAATTGGAGCCCGTAATGAATATCTCGAAATCCTCAACAACATCCTGTGCAAGCGAAACCACAATTTTTTCCCAACCTTCAATGTTTTGGACCTCGTCTATGAAAAGAAATATTTTTCCTTCAGGCTTCAACTTCTTCCTGTAAAATTTGATCAGTCCATCCAAATCCCCGGCGGTTTTCAGGGCCTCAAAATCGTAATACTCCATATTCAAATACAGAATATTCTCCGGCCTGATGGAACGGGAATTGATCAATTGATCCATGATCTGCCTGAGGATGTAGCTTTTCCCACTCCTGCGCTGGCCAACCAGAACCTTGATGAGTTTATTGCCGGTAGATCGTAATATCCTGCTCAGATATTCGGAACGCTCAAAACCAAGCTGAAAGCCGGGAGGTTTGTTCCAGAAATTGATTCTTGTTAAAGCTTCAAATAGTTCTCTCATTTCATCGGTTATAACCAAATTTCTTGCAATAATAACATTTATTTTGGTTATGTCCTAATTTTTTGCAACCATGCAAATTTATCTTCCCCCATCAGATTAGCGGAGCTTTGGTGATTGAGATTACATATACAGGCATAAGAAACCAAACAAATGACCGGTCCAAACCCTTCGAGCGGTTGAAAACCCTCGAAGTGGTTAGGTTAGAACCATCTCACTGAAATACTGGCCAGCATTATTTCCTGATCACCTTCAACCTGGAGGTTCGGCTGCTGCTACCAGTGACATTGCCAAAATACATCCCCGGAGTATAAGAAGAGCCATCAATCAAGAGCTCATGCGTGCCCGCTTGCTGGTGGCCATTAAAGATCTCATCAACCTGTTTGCCCTGAGCATCATAAACCACTATGTCAACAAGGTCAGCATCATCAAGGGTGTAACGAAGACGCATATTATCAGAAAAAGGATTAGGAAAACCCGCACACCTCGTCAACCTCGCCATCAGCGTCCTCATCAACCGGATAAGTTACAGAATCAAAAGTATAAGGATTCTCGCAAACTTCAGCAGACCAAGTATTAGGATGAAAGATGCTGGGGTCACAATCAAGAAGCATCTGCTGACAAGATGGCGAATCAGCAGAACAAACCTGCTGAATATGATTCCCATTATCAAAATAACAAATAATATAACACTCATGCAAAGACCAAAAGTCATTGAAAGATTCGGAAGAAGCCATGCAATACTCATAAGATCCGGCAATACATGGCAAAGAAGTTCCGGGCGCAATATGAGTCCAAACATTATTCTGATCAAGATAAGTAACCAAACAATTAGAATGGGCAAAGGGAACAAAAAATAGAAAGAAGACTACTGATAAAAGCACCACCTCTTTTCCCATAGAGCATACAGCGAAGAAATACTATTTAAATATAATTATTGAGAAAGCAAAGAAAAGACAGAATACTTCACTCAGACTTCATGAGCTTAATAACCTGCTGAGAAGAGCCATCGTCAAGCCTCAAGAAATAAACACCCGAAGCGACATCCTTTCCCGCATCATTCATCCCATTCCAATAAATATTATGCTCCCCGGGACCCTGAGCGCCCTCAAACACATTCTTCACAAGACGACCATTAATATCATAAACAGAAACAGAAACATCAGACTGCCTGTTTAAATCATAAGAAATATTCGTACCTGCATTGAAAGGATTAGGATAATTCTGATCCAAAGCAAACTCAGGCTCAGCCTCAACAAAATCATCAATGCCAACATGAATAGCTTGAAAATCAACGGTGAGATTCTCAATGCTCGGATTAGAACCAGTCTTAAGAATCACATGAACAGAATACTCCAAAGGATTGCCTGTGGGCTTAACAATAGTATCATAATCAATATTGGGCGAACCGCCAAAAACCTGAATTTCAGGAGTCTCATTAGCACTGCCAACAGTAACAATGTACTCATGAGCCCAGCCCCAATCCTTGTTAGGGGCATTACTCATGCCAGACGGAATTGTCTTATCAGGCATGGGAGGCGAAAAAGTGATGCTATCAGTTGACTTAAGCCCTGACTCAAGAGTAGAAGACTCATACTCAGGAGCAGGAACCGAAAGAGCAGAACCCGACTTTGAAAAATCAACCATATACACATTTATTAACTGAGGATAAAGCTCATCCTGCACAAGAGGATCAACACCCAAAGCAGACAAGAGCTGAGCATCAGCATACCAAGGATTAGGATCAGGACAAGGGGCTGGAGTGTTCCTGTTAGTAAGCCTTGAAGAAAGCTCAGGATCATTATCAATAATGTCCTTCAAAGTCTCCATCGCATCCTCAAAATCAGAAGGCTGAGTAATAGCATCAAGACCAAAACTCGGATAAAAAGGAATGGGCTGACTTGGATCCCAATCAAAAACCTGCTTTACAACAGAATTCGGCGCCATGAACTCAAGCTCGAACTGCTGACCGTTAGACATGTAAGTCACCTTCATCTCAGTCCAATAACGATCAAACTCATCAGAAACTGTCCTCACAACGCCATGAGGAGCATTCGCAGTATCATTTGCCCTGTAAGTAATGGAATAGTCAGTCTCAGCAAGAGAATCCGGCACAAGATTGTTTGTAAATATTAAGTTCCCGGTATGTTCATAACCCAAGCTGTCAAGGTTATCGCTGTAATCAACAGTCGACCAGTGTTCAATACCACTCAAGTTCTGAGCATCGCTTAGTGAAATGGACAAAGGAACATTTTTGTATGTGAAATTGACCCAATGATCCCTGATCTTCCTTACGCCCTGCACATTCTGAGAAGTATCAACAGTAATAGTTACTGGGTCGGTTGCGTTAAGCATCGTTTCAAGACTGGCCTTATTCTGCCCTTTAGTTACTGCGGCAGCGGCCGCAATGAATAAAGCGATAAGAGCCATAAGTTTGGTATAAGCTTTCATCGAATTATGGTTTGAATAAAGGACGAAGTTAAAAAAAATCATTTATTTAAGAGTCAAGAATTCACACGGTAAATGAGTTGAAAATCAAAAAACCCTATTCCTTGTAGCTTTCCATTGGCTCGCAGGTACAAACCAGGTTCCTGTCGCCGAATGCATCATCAATTTTGGTAACGGGTGTAAAATATTTGTCAACAATGGTAAACTCAACCGGATATGCTGCCTGCTGCCTGCTGTATGGCATGTTCCATTCATTGTATGTAACCATTTTTGCAGTATGTGGTGCTTTTTTAATTACATTGGTTTCTTTACCGGCTTTGCCGCTTTCAATTTCAGCTATTTCCTCCCTGATCTTTACCATGGCTTCAATAAAACGGTCGAGTTCTGCCAGAGGCTCGCTTTCGGTAGGTTCTACCATCAAAGTACCGTGAACAGGAAAAGCAACGGTCGGAGCATGGAAACCATAATCCATCAACCTTTTGGCAATATCAACCGGAGTGAGGTCTGCCGTGCGACGGAATTCGTTGCAGTCTATGATAAATTCATGCGCCACACGGTTATTCTTTCCTGAGTAAAGAATTTTAAAATGTTTTTCAAGGAAGGATTTCAAGTAGTTTGCATTCATAATAGCATACTTGCTTGCTTCTGTCAATCCCTCTGCTCCAAGCAGCTTCAGGTAACCGTAAGAAATGGGAAGTATCATCGCGCTTCCAAACGGCGCTGACGCGATAGCTTTCACGCCCTTTTCCCCTCCTGTTTCAACAAATGTATGTTTGGGCAGGAAGGGCGCAAGATGTTTTGCAACCCCAATCGGACCAACACCGGGTCCACCTCCTCCGTGAGGAATGGCAAATGTTTTATGTAAATTCAGATGACATACATCCGCTCCGACAATACCCGGATTGGTCAACCCCACCTGTGCATTCATATTGGCGCCATCCATGTATACCTGACCTCCGTTTTTGTGAATAACTTCAATCACTTCCGGAATATCCTCTTCAAAAACACCGTGTGTTGAAGGATATGTGATCATGGTTGCAGCAAGGTTTTCCTTGTGCCCTTCAGCTTTTGCTTTCAGATCGTTCAAATCAATATTACCCTGCTCATCACACTTTACAACAACCACTTTCATACCGGCCATAACCGAACTTGCAGGATTTGTTCCATGCGCAGAAGAAGGGATCAGACAGATATTCCGGTGTCCCTGTCCTATACTCTTCAAGTATTCACGTATGGTAAGCAATCCTGTATGCTCTCCTGCAGCACCTGAATTGGGTTGAAATGATATGGCTTCAAAGCCTGTTATTTCACACAAATCTTTGCCCAGGTTTTCAATTAACTCGTAGTATCCTTTAGCCTGGTCTTTGGGAACAAAAGGATGAATATTCCCGAATTCCGGCCAGCTTAGGGCAAACATCTCAACGGCTGCATTTAGTTTCATTGTGCAAGAACCTAAAGGTATCATCGTCCTGTTTAAAGCCAGGTCTCTGTTTTCGAGCTTTTTCAAATAACGCATCATTTCCGTTTCGGAATGATAACGGTTAAAGCATTCTGCTTTCAGAAATTCGGATTTTCTTTTTAAGTGGTCAGGAATGGTACTGATATGTCGCTGAAACTCTTCTTTATCCTTTATTTCCTTAAAATCCTTATTTGTCGCTTTTGCAAATATTTTCAGAATATCGTTAACATCTTCAATGGAAGTAGTTTCATCAATACTGATGCCCATGGTTTTATTATCAATATACCTGAAATTCATCTTATTTTCAAGAGCGAGTTTTTTAACCTTGTCCAAAATTTTATCACCGGGCAACTCAACTTCAATCGTATCAAAGAAATATCGGTTTAACTGCTTATAGCCGTATCGTTCAAGTTCCTGCGAAAGTATACCGGTTAACAGGTTAATATCTTTTGCAATGGCTTTAATTCCTTCCGGTCCGTGATATTGTCCGTACATTCCTGCCATGTTTGCAAGCAATGCCTGTGCAGTGCAGATATTGGATGTAGCCCTCTCGCGTTTTATGTGTTGTTCGCGGGTTTGCAATGCCATCCTGAATGCGGGATTTCCGTTGGCGTCTTTGGATATTCCGATGATTCTTCCGGGGATATTCCTTTTAAATTCTTCGGTAGCAGCAAAGTATCCGGCATGCGGACCACCAAATCCCATTGGAATTCCAAAACGCTGCGTTGACCCTACGACGACATCGGCTCCCCATTCGCCGGGAGGAGTCAGCATTGCCAGACTCATAAGATCAGCAGCAACGGCAACCTTTACTTCCTTTTCTTTTGCCACTGCCATAAACTCAGTATAATCATTTATATTTCCTTTCTGATCAGGATATTGAATGATCGCTCCAAATAGTTTCTCATCATATTCAAAATTCTCATGATCATCAATAATCAGTTCGATACCCAGCGGTTCAGCCCTGGTTATCAGAACGTCAATGGTCTGTGGAAAAAGGGAGGATGCAACAAAAAACTTGTTTTTCCCTGCTTTGCGGGCAGCTCTCGGACGACCGTTATACAGCATGATCATGGCTTCTGCTGCGGCTGTCCCTTCATCAAGTAAGGAAGCGTTGGCCAGCGGCAATCCGGTCATTTCAACAATCATGGTCTGGTAATTCAGCAAAGCTTCAAGACGGCCCTGGGAAATCTCTGCCTGGTAAGGAGTGTATGAAGTATACCAACCCGGATTTTCAAGTACGTTTCGCTGTATCACACCCGGCATAATTGTATGGTAATAACCCAGTCCGATGTATGACCTGTACACTTTGTTTTTTGATGCAATTTTTTTGATGTGTTGCAAATATTCCAATTCGTTCATACCTTCCGGAAGATCAAGGGACTTTTGCAAACGAATGGCTTTCGGCACGGTTTCGTCTATCAATTGATCCATTGACTCAACACCAATGGTTGTGAGTATTTTTTCCAATTCCTCTTTACGAGGCCCGTTATGACGTTTTATGAAATTATTTT
>CAZTAW010000132.1:0-9285 GCA_964611705.1 uncultured Bacteroidales bacterium | reverse complement strand
TCAGGATGGCAACTTCCTTGGGGGTATAAAACTCGCCGGCACTCTGTCCGGAACCTTCTGCAAATTTTCTCAGCAGATATTCATATGCCCTGCCCAGGATATCCGGTTCCACATCTTTCAAGCCCAGGCGATATTTGTTCAAAACCTGCATCAGGGCTTTCAACTGATCATCGGAAATGATCCTTTGTCCTGCTGTGGTGGCATTAAAATCAACAATATCGATCACCCCCGACAGGGCTTCATTGTGCCTGGCAATATCTCTTACAGCATCGGTAAGTGCTTCTCCGATGTTGGTACTTAGTTTTGACAGGTGATTCCAACGAGATTCTTTGGGAAGATAAACCCGGACAAGGGAAGGATCTTCTTCAATGATCTCCTCGGCAATTTCCCTGCCCCCGAACTCCTCTGCCTGCCGGCTCATTTCATCTTCAAATACATCAGAAAGGCGTTTGATAAAGATCAGCGGGAGGATAAAGTCTTTGTATTTTGCCGCATCCACTTCACCACGAATTTTACACGCAGCCTCCCATAACCAGTTCTCCAGCGTTTTTATATCGGTTATCCCCATTGTGATGGTTTTGGTTAATGTTGATCAAAGTTAGGAAAAAGCACAAGAATGTTAACTTTATGAAAAATAATTTTTATTTTACATAAACACCTAACTACTTAATATTCTTCACAATACAAGATTCAGATAATAATGGTTTCCCTGAATTTTTTTCTGCTCAAGGATTTCCATTTCGGATAACTTTTGAAGATACGAACGGGCAGTGTTCTCAGCATAGGTTTTTTTTTGGCGTCAAATGTCTGATCTTTGAATAGTGATGAGTAAAAATCAGTAACTGTTGGATTTATAACAGAGGTAAATATTCTTCTGAATTTTGAAACACCCTCTTCTTCAATCCAACAACCTCTTCTTCTTCCTGTCATACCATTTCTTTAATCCATAACCCGTTCCGAGGCTTATTAAAATGATCAATCCGTTTCCGATTGGCGCTCCACCACCGGGAAGGTTGTTTTCATCACTTCCATGGCCGCCGGGTGGGGGAGGAGGATCTCCCGGACCACCCTGGGAAGTTGCCTGAAGAACTGGTAACAAAATCAACAAAACAATTATAATTATACTTTTTATTTTTTTCATGATTTCAATTTTTTTAATTAACAATGATCTTGGTTTGGAAAGATATTTCCCCGGTGATTCTTACAATATAGCATGCGGGTGAAAGATTTACCGGTAATTGATAATGCGAAAAAGCAGCAATCTGTTCTTTCCTTATAAGTCTTCCATGAATATCGAGAATATCAAGGCTATAGCGCTTCAATTCTGCCCGGGTATGATATACGTGTAAATATCCATCATTAAATAAAACCGTAACTGCATCATCAATATCGTTTTTATCAGTTGATGTATAATCCAGAAAATGCAAAATAAATCTTTGGGGGTCATCATCCGTTGTTGCATAAAACTGATAAACCGTATCGGTTGACATTACAAACAAAGTATCGGTATATGTATCTTCAAGGGCAATTTCAATCCATTCATGAAATCCTGAAATTTCAGGCATGGTGAAATAATAATCTCCGTCAATGCCTGCTTCCAAACCCAGTTGTACCGAAACCATGCTGTAATCCGGATAGGTATTTACGGACAGGGGTTGCCTGTCTTCTGAATAAGAATAAAGTTGCGGTGCGCTGGGCTGGCCCAATATCTTATGTCCATCAAACAAAGGGTCATAATCAGGGCCGGCATCTTCATGAAACCTGATTTTTGTCCGGTCGAAGAATGTAGTCTGATCACTGGTAATTTTTAACAATACCTGAGCAAAATCATCAGAATAATTTTTGTAAAAAGCAGTATTATCATGCGTGCGGGAAGCAGCAGGAATTGTGATTGAATTGGTAGCATTGGTTGCCTTTACAAAAAATCCATTGGTTGCCGGAATAATGTCATCCGAAGTTAAGGAGGCATAATTCCCGGCTGCTTCATCATAAACATTTGCAGTGGGTTCAAAACCGCTTAATCCCCAGTTGCCGTCATTCCACTTGATGGCACAGGGAAAAGGATTTCCAAGCAAATGCCAGCCACTGCCATCTCCAATTGATAAATCCGAAAAGCTTATATCCGTGGAATTAAATGAACCTGTAAATTCTTTGGTATCGAATGTTTCATAAGCACATAAATAACCATTGCCGTTGGTGAAATTAAAAGTTTGCTGTTTGTAGTTCATCCAAAGGTTATCGGCTTCACTCCAGCGGTAAAGATCGTCATTGTTACCGGGAACAAAACCGCTTCCTGCAACAGAAAAATTATTAACCGGAGAGGAAATCAGGTGCCAGCCATCTTCCTGTGTCGTCCAGGCTTCAATGTATCGTTCAAAAGTGATTGTACCTTTTGTTCCCATGTTCAACGTACCGTTATTCAGGAAAGAGCCGGTACCATCACTTGTGGATTCAATTGTAAAATTTCCATTTACATTAAGTGTATAGCCATTATTGATTGTAAGCCGGGCGTTGGGTTGGAGGGTAAGATTATTACAATTACCATCAGATGTGCTAATTACCGGGAAATTTGAACAGTCCGGCGGTATAGTAACATCCGTAGTAGTTGTAGGTATGATTTCATCGTCCCAATTTTCAACTGAATTCCAAGTAGAGGTTGAAGCAGTTGATTTCCATAAACCCGGTGTATAGGGATCTACTTTAAAATTATCAAATCCAAAATCATTTGCATCCCCAGCCGTAGAATACCAATACATTCCGGAATAGTCACCTGTAGTATGATCATTATCAACAACTGATTCCGATAGTGTAATCGAAGTACCAATTGCTCCATTAGAAAATCCCCAATTCCATGTTCCATCTGATTCTCTCTCAACTGCAACATTCCATCCTTCATTAATGTTAGGACTTGGTGTTATTGAGTATTCATCAATTTTTGACCACCCCGATCCGGATGCTTTTTCCAAATAAAAACCATCTCCATCCTCACCATCCGGATCAGCTAATCTTAATCTATAACCATTAACTGATCCATCTTCAATGTTTGAAATAATACTTGAATTAACAAATAAAATAATTGCGAATCCTTTATTATTGGTAATATCTGCAGAATTTCCCGATACATAAACTTCCCATCGAACAGTTAATGCTGAGCTATACACAGTTGAAATATCAGTGATAATTGTTGAGTTAAGTTCACCAATATCCCTTGAACGAAGGGAATGATCACCAGCAAAATCATTTGTTGAACCATAGGGCCATGTAGCAGTTGTTATTTCAAAATCACTTACATCACCTGTCCAGGTCAATTCTCCTGAGCCATTGAAAGGATCTTGATTTTCAACTTCAAAACCTTCCAATAGTCCATCAGCAAAAGTGCTTGAATAGAATACTGATAATAGAAATGCTAATACAATTGTTTTCATAATAAGGTCATTTTTTGGTTTAAGGTTTTTATTTCCTATCACCTTAAAACCACAAAAGGTTCCTGACTTTTTTGAAAACAATTTCTATGATTCTGTAATATAATTACTTACGATTGTTTTTTAGAATGTTTTTAAATAAGATTTTTTGTCGGACCTTACAGGATTCAATTTATAAACAGTGGAGGAAATAATAATATGCTTGCAGTCGATTGGCTCAAACCAGACAGGTCCTATATTAATTTGTCCGAAGGACTCCTTGGGAGAAAATTTGAAAATGAGCAAATTTGAAAATTAAAACCGCTAAGCGGGAAGTGAATTCCAGCAATTTGTAAAACTAATAACATGTTGGATAGTTTTGTAGCCTAAGCGCCTAATGTTAAAAAGGAAAATCCTCCTCACCTTCCATCGGATTTTCCGCAGCTTCGGTTTTGGGTTTTTGGGCAAGCTTTTGGATTTTGTTTCCATCAACATAAATGGCTTTATAAGGAGTTGTCGGGCAGGCATATTCACAAGCGCCACAACCGATGCAAATATCCTGATTGATCTCCGGTAAAAACAAACCCTTGTGTGGAACCATGTATACCGCTTTTGTCGGACAGTGCTCCGAACAGGCCCCACAATCCGTTCCTTCGGTTTCAACAATACAATTGCGTTTTTCAAACTGAACCACACCCAATTGGGTTAATTGCTTTTGCTCAAGTGGAATAGGTAACAATGCCCCGCTTGGGCAAACCTCCATGCATTTGGTACAATCGAAATTGCAAAAGCTTTTGTGGTAATCCATGTAGGGCTGAAACATACCAGGCAATCCGTACTGCAAAAAGGAAGGTTGTAAAACTTGTGTGGGACAGGCGCTTACACATAAATGACATGAAGTGCAGAACCGGTTGAAATGATCGAAGTTTTTTGATCCGGGTGGAAGAACCGTGAAATCTTTTTCTTCAGGAATGGTTGTTTCTTTTTCAGGTTGAATAAGATTCTGAGATCGGATGAATTTGCTTAATCCCAATGTAAATAACAATGTCCCGGCAATAAATTTTCTTTTTGAAAGATTTGTGTTCTTTTTATTGTCTTCAGTTATTTTCTTTACCGGTTTACTTTTTCGCCAGGCAAATTTATAGGTTATGCCGCTTTTAGGACATGAGGTCATACAGTTCATGCAACCGACGCAACGGCTCATATCCACTTTTTTCTCATCCGCCTGAATACATCCTGCTTTGCAATTAAAAGTGCAACGCCAGCAACTGTTGCATTCCGATTGATTGATCTTGATCCTGAATATTGAAATTTTTGAAATTAGTCCGAGCAATGCACCAACCGGGCAAAGAGTATTACAAAACAACCTCCCCCGGTAAAAAGTCATTAATATCAATGTAATCAAAAGGATCAGGGCAAAAACAAAAGGCCCTACATTGAAAGTTTTATAGCTTACATGATACAATGAATAATCTCCGAAATGATTAAAAATCCATGCCAGGGTATTGTTTACTCCAACAACAACAGGCCTGGCAAAAGCCGTAGTAATTTTCCCGAAATTACTGTATGGGTCCAGCCAGCTCAAAACAAAGGCGCTTCCAATTACCATTATAACAATTGCAATAATTAGCAAACCATATCTTAACCAGTTATATGTTCTTACCCAGGTGAATCTTTTCCTAAGTTTTAATCTTTTTTCAAGTCGTATTAATACATCCTGGAGAGTACCCAGCGGGCAAATTGTTGAACAATATATCCTTCCAAAAAGCAAGGTTAATATCAGTACAAAAATGAAGCCTCCGGCAGCAAAGGTGGTCACATTAAGAAACTTAAGTAAAGACGGTGTAACCTGCATATAGGTCGCAACGTTATACATTTGCGGTTTTAAGAAGCCCGTAAAATCAACAAACAGTAAAAGCAAGGTTAGCAAAAAAATCAGGGAAATCAGAACCCGCAACCACTTCAGCACCCTGTATAATCTCATTCAGCTACATTTTTATCCTGTCAATATTGAGTGATGTCAAATCCATTGTTCCCACACCCATTTCATCACCAATTCTGATATAGGGCACATCTGCCGGTTCTGCGCCAAACATTTTTGTAGCTGCTGCATCTACGGCAACAATATCTTTTGAAACCAGTAAGGAATTCATTTTAACAACATCATCCACCGAAACACCCCTTGGTCCGTTGCGCATCATAACACGGTATGCATCAACGATGTTCAAATCAGGCTTTTTGTAAAATGTAGTATAATCAGCAATGCATTGATGCAAATCGTTGCGATGCCAGTACCGGCGGTCCCAGACCACACCCATCAGGTTTTTCATGGCTATTGATAATTGTGCTGATCCATGATTTTTCAACACCGGGACATTGATAAATACATCCGAATCCAGGATCAATTCATGTACTTTTGCTTTTGTAAGGCTTTTGCCTTCCGGGATTTCTACATCATGATAGTAATTTTCGGTGTTTCCGGGAGCAGTTTTTCCACCGGCATCTTTTACGGCTTGCTCAATACCACTGTTTTTGTAGCATTTATCCCACTGATCGCATGTATTGTCGAAAACATAAACCTCATCCGCTCCTGCTTCAAAACAATGTTCAATAATACGTTTAACCAATTCAGGATTGGTATCAGCAGCTCTTTCGGGAACAGCATCCCAACCGATATTGGGTTTTACAACAACCTTTTGTCCGGGTTTAACAAATTGCTTCATGCCGCCAAGCGATTGAATAGCTCTGTCGAACATGCCTGCCGGTTCTCCGCCTTTCACGGCAACAAGGTCAAATGCCTCATCAGGTGAGGGTGAATTCGCACCGAAAAGGGGAGAATATTTTAACATCGAAAAGGCCGTTCCCGCAGCAACGCCCGCACCGATACTTTTTCTTAGAAAGTCTCTTCTTTTCATATCATTTGTGATTGATTTTGATAAAAATACGCAGAAATTTTTAAAAAATTGTAGTTCTTCTCCTAGCGGAACTTATTTGGAATGGTTATAAATTTTATCATTTTTATGTTACTATTGTAAATTAACAGACACATCTATTGACTTTCAATATTTTATTTCGTACATTGCGCTGACAATCAAAACCAAATACCATGAGCAAGCTCCATAAAAAGGCTGTTCTTCAAATATTTTTCATTTTTGGCTTGTTTGTTTTACCTCATAAATCCGAAGCACAGAACTTTAGCCTTAAACCCATTGGTATAAGTTTCGATACGTATACTTATGGTATGTGGGAATTTAATGAGGGACTTACCGGACAAAGCCTGAACGAACTTCGGTTGCGTGGACAACTATATTTTAAAACCGGGATCAGCCTGTTTACAGAAAATAAAACAAAGTACTACAAAAACAAAGGAACAACCAACGATTTTTCGCAGTATTACATGCAGTACTCGAAATCATTTTCCCATAAGGGATGGTTTCCGCTTTTTAAGTATTCTTCCCATATCCTTGTTAAGGCAGGGAAAATTGAATGGTACCCGGTGTTCCGCGATATGCGTCTTATCAGCGAAAACCTGGAACTATTCAGAGAACCTTATTCTTTTTATGGTGTTTTACTGGATGTGAGAATGCCGTTTTTAAAAGACCGAAGTCTTACTGCAAGATTCAATGCCCATACAAAAGACCTGATCGAAGGTGACCAGGAGGCACAAATCAGAAATGCCTACCTTACCTACAGGAAAGATTTTTTAAAAAACTTCGGTATTGCAATGCAGGTTGGTAAAATGGAAGGCAGTGTACATGCAGTGAATTTTGCCTATTTGTATTACAAACCCAAAATCGAAAAAATCCAGTTGGGTTTTAAAGCCGGTAAACTTTTATCCCTGGATGACATACCTTACGGCTTTGAAGTCCGCATTGAAAGAGATTTCAAATTTATTGCATTAGGGGCTTATTATCAAAGAAGGATTGATCAGAAATCCTATTTCGAAGAAAAGGGAACCGATAGCCAGATATTTGGCTTCACCTGGCGTTTTATTGGTCCCAAAGCGCTGAAAATGATAATGGATACCTACCAGTTGGTATATGATACCAATACGGAAACTTTACGTTTTGTGATACCCATATTATTGACAAACCTTGATTTTAAATAAAATGAAGTTAAAAATATATAAGAATATATACATAATTTGCTGCTATGTTGCAATTATTTTATGGCTTTTGGGATGTTCATCGGCAAATGTAACTGTGCTGGGCGTAAAGGAGTTCCATTTTCCCAAAACACCACAGAAACAACAATCCACTGAAAAAATAACCTTTAAATCGGATGGTATTTTTCATTTCAGTAAGGATGCACCCGGTATGATAACAGGCAGCATTGTTTCATCAGATTCAAGCCTTACGAAATTTGCATTGGTTTCGATTACAGAAAAAAAAGATGATTACCGCGATGAGACCTGGTCGAACTTTTATGCTGATAAGAATGGTCATTTTAAAATTCTTAATATTCCTTACGGAAATTATAAGTTAGCAAGCAGCAACGTGGATGCTTATCTCTCTGTTAAACAAAATATAATGATCACATCTGAAGATCAGAGCATTTATTTGAAAATAGAATTATTACCCATACCAGCAGAGGAGGACTAGATCATGAAAAAAAATATTTACATTATTGGATTTTTATTAATGGTTTGCCTTCCTGTTTTTGTTTTAGGGGGTAACACAAAACCAAATGATACAAAAAATTATGCCCTGATCCAGTCGGGTATTCTTTGTGAGAATGACATACCCAAAATAAACTCACTAATCAGGTATTTTGAGAATTTCTCTTTTATAAAGGATGCCTGTATTTACAACAATCAATTGATGATTTTGGCAGATAAAGGCAATATCGTTTTCATCAAAAACAAAGCAGAAACATTTTTGGGAGCACAATTGGTAGCGGATGATTGTTGTTGCCCTAAAACAACTTATAACAGCTATACCAGAAATACACTGGTTTGCAGTGATGGTACAAATGAAGACAGTGGATGGCAGGATGCAGGACCCGGTGAGATTTGCGGAAACGGTGATCCTCCGGAAGATTCTGAGGATTGTGAAACATCCACCGATCCCGGTGACCATTTTGGTGAGGAAGATGTAACTTGCACGGCTTGCAGTTATGTAAAGTATGATGATGTACAAATAGATAGTTCGGAATGTTGTAAAGCCAGTCCAATAACAACAACAATTTCTATTTCCGTACCTGCTGAGATACAATCAATAGCCAATTATTTATCAGGACTGGCAAGTGCAGCTCCCATGATAAAGAGTATGAAGTTTACTTTTACTGGTACAGGATCCTTAAAAAAAGGTGAAGAATGCTGTTTACCTGATCCCTGTGCTGATCCTGTTGACTGGGAGGAATACGTTTTATCAATTTCGGCAGGAGTATCAGTGACCCTAAATATACCAGGATGGTCATGGAATTTTCAAAAAAAATGGCATGGAGTTTATCATATTCATTTTAAATTCTCTTTAGGCCCGACTGTAACCTTGTCACCATCCGGTACTGCTTCTGCGACAGGGAAAAAATATCTTGGGGATTGTGATGGATGTGTTACCTT
This sequence comes from uncultured Bacteroidales bacterium, assembly GCA_964611705.1. Lineage (GTDB taxonomy): Bacteria > Bacteroidota > Bacteroidia > Bacteroidales > JAIOZK01 > JAIOZK01. The sequence continues at coordinate 324 of CAZTAW010000132.1, read as the reverse complement.
TAATTTAAATGGAAATATTGGACTTGATGTAAAATTTGGGGGGGAATTAAAAGGTTTAATAGTACTTGAAATATGGCCGTATAAAAAGTGGCTTATTAAGGCTATTGCTGAACTTGGGGCAAAGACAGATATTTTCGCCCAGGGATATTTAAAATGCTGTGTTTGTGAAGGTAAAGGCGGATGCGTTGGTTATGGAAAACTTGAAGGTTATGCAAATTTGACTTTTGAATTTATGGGTAAATCATTTTCTTATGGCTGGTCTGTAACTATTTTGCCAGGTTGGTCTAATTGTCCAAAATAATAAAACAAATGAAAAAGATAAGT
>CAZTAW010000131.1:0-9354 GCA_964611705.1 uncultured Bacteroidales bacterium | reverse complement strand
ATTCGGAGATTATTTTAAGAAAGAAGCGATAGCCTGGGCATGGGAATTGCTCACCGAAAAGCTAAAAATTGACAAGGAAAATTTATACGCAACAGTATTTGAAGGTAATGATGCAGACAAACTACCTGAAGACAAAGAAACCTACAGGTACTGGAAAGAAATTATCCCCGAAGAAAGAATTTTGTACGGGAGCAAAAAAGATAATTTCTGGGAAATGGGTGAAACAGGTCCATGCGGTCCATGCTCGGAAATTCACGTTGACCTGAGATCAGAAGACGAAAAGAAAAAAACACCAGGAAAGGAACTGGTCAATAAAGATCATCCTGAAGTTATAGAGATTTGGAATTTAGTGTTTATTGAATTCAAAAGAAATGCTAACGGTAAACTGTCGAATCTTCCACAGCAACATGTTGATACCGGTTTGGGCTTTGAAAGATTGTGCATGGTATTGCAAGGCAAAAGATCAAACTACGACACAGATGTATTCCAGCCGCTTATCAAAGAAATTTCTGACATTACCGGGATCAAATATGGTGAATACAAAGATTCCGATATAGCCCTGCGGGTTATAGCCGATCACCTGAGGGCAGTTACATTTGCTGTTGCTGACGGTCAACTTCCCTCCAATACCGGAGCCGGATATGTTATCCGCAGGATACTGCGCCGTGCAATCCGATATGGATATACGTTTCTTAATCAGCATGAACCCTTTATGCACAGAATGGTTGGGGTTCTTGTAAAACAAATGGGTGATGCCTTTCCTGAATTGAAAGCGCAAAAAGATATTGCTGAAACAGTAATTACCGAAGAAGAAATTGCATTTCTGCGAACATTATCGCTCGGAATCAGGAAATTTGAACAATACATTGCTACACACAAATCTGAAAAGCAAATAGAGGGTGATTTTGCTTTTGAACTTTTCGATACCTATGGTTTCCCGGTTGACCTCACACGCATTATGGCCTTAGAAAAGGGCTGGGCAATAGACATGGAAGGCTTTGAAAAAGGTCTTCAAGAACAAAAGGAAAGATCCAAAAAGGCTGCCTCGGTTGAAACAGGTGACTGGAATATTCTTGACCCAAAAATTAAAACAACTGATTTTACAGGATATGATCAGCTAGAAACACAAACAAAAATCATCAGATACAGAAAAGTGCAGGCAAAAAAGAAAGACTTCTATGAAATTGTACTTGAAAAAACCCCATTTTATGCTGAATCAGGAGGACAGGTTGGAGACAGCGGACAACTTATTAATGAAGATGAAAAAATTCAGGTAATTGATACCAAGAAGGAACATAATCAGATCATTCACATAACAAAAAACATATTCAATTATCCGGAGAAAACCGTTGAAGCAAAAGTTGATGAAATCAAAAGAAAGCAAACTGCAAACAATCATACAGCCACACACCTGCTGCATTCAGCATTAAAAAAGGTTCTTGGGGATCATGTTGAACAGAAAGGTTCTCTCGTTGAAGCCAACAGGCTGCGTTTTGATTTTTCTCATTTTTCAAAACTTACTGATGAGGAAATACAAAAAGTTGAGTGTCTGGTAAATCAAAAAATCAGGGAAAATATTCCTGTAAGCGAAGAACGTGATATACCTTTTTCAGAAGCCCGGAAAATGGGTGCGGTAGCTCTGTTCGGAGAAAAATACGATGATGCGGTAAGGGTAATTTCATTTGATAAAGATTATTCAATTGAGCTGTGCGGAGGTACCCATGTGAATGCAACCGGGCAAATCGGTTTTTTCAAGATCATTTCCGAAACCGCAATCGCTGCCGGTATTCGCAGAATTGAAGCCATAACGGCCAATGAAGCTGAAAAATTTATCGAAAAACAGTCGGAGATCATCCAACAACTCCATACCTTGCTGAAAAATCCGAAAGATATTCTGAAAGGAGCACAAAAGCTGCTGGAGGAAAAAAACGCATTGCAGAAAGAAGTAAACGAGTTAAAGCAAAAACAAGTTAAGTCGCTTGAAAAAGAACTAATTACAAAAATAAATAAAATCAATGGTATCAATTTTATTGCTGAAAAACTTGACATTGATATGCAGGCTGCAAAGGATCTGGCTTTTAAACTCGCTAACAAAACGGAAAACCTGTTTCTTCTTATCGGAACAGTTAGTCACCAAAAAACATACCTGAGTTTAATGATATCTCAAAACCTGGTTAAAGATAAAAATCTGAATGCAGGTAAGCTGATACGTGAACTAGCAAAAGATATTAAAGGTGGCGGCGGCGGACAACCCTATTTTGCCACAGCAGGAGGTAAAGAAGCAGGGGGATTGAAACAAGCCTTCACTAAAGCTGAAAGTTTTGTCCGGTCTTTATAATTCAGGTTGGCTGTTACGCGTTTTAATGAACAAATCTTATAAATGTTGTGTATATAAAGAGCTTGAATACAGAAATTTAAACAAAACAACTTATAATCAGTTGATAATATTGTTAATAAATCTTTTAGTAACTTATTGTAAAATATCTCACAATTGGAGTTTTTTTCAAGTATATTTACCATTTTGTGAGGGAAGGTATTATTAACCCAGCATTTATTGCAAGATGCACAATAAACTCCGGTTAAAGTTGGCATGAGAAAATATTTTTTAGTTAACATATTAACTCTTATCATTTTTACGATCAGCGCACAGGTAGAAGATCCTACTAATTATTCGGTAATCAGTGAACCCTTGTCGGAACTAACCCAAGCATTGGGGTGGTCAATACAGGATAATAGTAAATGGGCAAGCGATCCGAATATGATACCTTTTTCGGATTCCAGAACTGTTCGAAATCCAACTCCAAAGCATCGGTTAGGAAGGGATAATTTTATCAAATTTGAGATCAGGAAGATATTGATTGATGACAAACAATACAACGTTCTCATTAAGATTTACCGCGACGGACAGTATGAATTCCCGGTACTGGAAGAAGGTTGGGAAAGTTACAGATCAATGGAATTCTGGGTATTCCCGGCCATGAAACTCACTAATGTAATGCCTGAAGATGTGAAATTTGATAAACCCTACTCAATCAATCTCAATGTTTTTTGCTATGGCAAGGTAGAAAATTACAATCCACTCACATTAACAGATAAAATAGTAACCCGCATTAACAACACTCTTAACGCAACCTATGTCAATTCAGCCGATCTGGTTGTTGCAATCTGGCCATTGCAGGAAGACGGAAAAGAACTCCTTCGCTTTAAATTCATAGAAACCTTCTCAAAACAGTCCTTATCTGTTTATTACCTTGACCCGGGTAATATGGAAAAGGTTTTCACCAATTCCTATTACCAAACACCATTTTACAGATTCCGTGATTTTATCCGTGATGCCGAGATACACAATCTTCCGGCAGAATCAGAACCTTCTGACTTCATCGCTTTTTACCGCTGGGGAATTCTAAAATATCAGGCCGGGAATTTCGATGGTGCTGTTGAAGATTTCAACAAAGCTCTTGAATATAATCCTGATACAAAGGATTTTATGATATATTCTTATCGTGGCAACGCAAAAACCAAACTGCGTGATTTTGACGGTGCCATAGAAGATTTCGACAGAGCCCTTAACATTAAACCAACCCAGGTAATAGATTATTCAAACTGGGTAAGGAATTACTTCAACAGAGGAGTAGCAAAATTTTATATCAATGATTTGGAGAGCGCTTGCGAAGACTGGCATAAATCATATGAACTCGGGTTCGGATTAGCGCTGGAATATCTTAACAAATATTGTACAAGATAATTAAAGATTGTGAATTAAACGATGCATAAATTTGTTAAATATCATTTAAAAATAATTTTCTCCTTGCTGCTGGTGAGCCTTGTCTTTTTTTCAACAAAATCCCATGCCCAGAAATTTATTGAAGGAAGTACAGGCTTTTTTGATAACTGGCAAATTAATGCAAACCTGGGAACAAATTTGTTTTACGGCGATCTTCAGCAATATAAATATGCACCCTACAAAGAAGACTGGCGGATAGCCTACGGAGTCGTTTTTCGTAAACAATTATCTCCTGTTATTGGTTTGGGATTTCAATTGCTTAATGGAAAATTGCATGGAACCAGATTTAACTATGCCGGGGGCGACAAAATGTTTGATGCAGATGTCTTTGAATATAACCTCAATGGAACACTCAACTTAAGCAATTTGTTTGCAGGATACAACCCTTCAAGAGTATTCTCTATTTATGGCCTGGCCGGAATCGGTTTCTCAAACTGGAGAACGAAAGTGAAGGATTACCATACAGGCAAACTAATAAAATCATCCGGTTATACCGGAAATGGCCCTGGTAAGCGAACAACAGAAATTGTAGTTCCTTTCGGGTTAGGTATGAACCTCGATTTTAATGATAATTTCGGTTTAAACCTTGAGAGCACATTACGCCCCGTGAACTCCGATTTGCTGGATGCATGGGAAAGCGGATTCAGGTATGATTTTTATAATTATACCTCTATTGGTTTATATTATAACCTGAACAATCTTAACCTTGGTTTTCTAAGAAGTGATCCGGCAAAACAACAGGCAAGATATGATCGTCGTATGGCAAGACAATCAGAACGGGATGTTAACTATTACGATGAACAATTAAGCAGAGAAAGAGACAGGGCAAGACAAGAAAGCAGTTATGACAGGACATACAGAAGAGCACAAGATTATCGTGAAGAACGGAAAAAATACAAAAGAGCACAGGATGACCTGAGATATTATAACAGAAGAACACGCGAACAGCAAGTTCAACCTTCACGCTACAGGTATGATTATCAGCAACAGCAGGACGAATCTTTACAGGCATTTTGGGAAAGGCATTCCAGAGGTGAACTACCAGAAGTTGTAGAGTATGATGTTATGGGCGCTTTTAACAGATTGTCTTCAAATGCGCTGAATGAAGAAAATGTATTACCAGGTATTGACATTATTGAAATAGAAGAAGAAGAACAACCCGCAACATTGCAACAGCAAACCCAAACAGATAGAACAGAATCGAGAACTTTTACTGATCAAACATCCTATAAACAGCAGTTCTCTTCTCAGGAAATTATTTTCAGGGTTCAAATTCTGGCCAAAACCAGCGGACATGCAAATGTTAAGCAGATTTCTTCAAAACATGGAATTGTTGAATCCATAAGCGAAGAATACTCCAATGGGGTTTATCGTTATGTAGCAGGAAAATTCAAAACCTATGAGGCTGCCGATAATTATGCTGCATCCTTACAACAAAAGGGTATTTATGATGCCTTTGTGGTAGCTTATAAAAACGGTATAAGAATTCCACTGTCTTCTGCGAAAGATCAGTAAGTTTATCGTTAAACACAAAATAAACTTTACTCCGTTAATATCTGTAATACAGATATTAACGGAGTATTATCAGTTAAATCATCAAAAAGTTTACCGGAATTTGACAGACAACCGATTATTCGATCTCTACTACTTTAATATCAAATACAAGATCCTGACCGGCTAAGGGATGATTGGCATCAATCACCACAGTATTCTCCTTGATATCTGTAACAAAAACCATGATTTCCTGTCCATCAGGAGTTTTGGAAATCAGTTTTGTACCAATCTTAGGTTCAAGGTCATTTGGCAAATATTCCTTGCTGATCTCGTTAACAAGCTCTTTTCTTACCGGACCATATGCCTCGTCACTAGAAATTTCAAAAGCCTTGGTTTCTCCTTTCTCCATTCCCATAACACCATTTTCGAAACCGGGAATCAACTTACCCTCTCCAACTTTAAACTCTAATGGTTCCCTGTTTTCAGAGGTATCAAATACTTGACCATTTTTAAGTTTTCCTGTGTAATGTACTTTTACTTTGTTGTCTTTTTCTACTTTTTGCATAAAAAACTATCGCTTTTTGATTCTTAGAAATTATTTCGCTTGGGTGGTCTTGCTTTATTCACCCGGATATTTCTGCCACCAGCTTCCTTTCCATCAAGTTCTTCAATGGCTTTTAAAGCTTCTTCATCATTGGCCATTTCTATGAATCCAAAACCTTTGGCACGACCTGTAAATTTGTCAACAATAATTTTTACTGAAAGTACTTCGCCATACTTTGCAAAGATATCTTCCAATTCTTTTTCTTGTAAATCGTAATCAAGATTACCTACATAAATGTTCATGATATAAAATAATTAAATAAAACAATCAAATCTCCTAAGAGATTTTTTTCGAAACTGATATTTGAAAAAACAAGAATTGAATCCAGAAAGGAAGTACAAAAATGCTAATCCAAAAATCAAATTCCATTTATCAAAAACAAAGATACAACAAATAAACATTAAGAAAAACAATAGTGTTGATATTCTGCATAAAGAACAGATTTTTTGATTTATTTTTGCAAATAAATCCCGAATACATGGAAATCATAAAACACTGTCTATCAACCACTATTATACTTCTTCCTTTGTTTGGCATTATGGTATGCAACACAGACGGAAATCATACAAAAAAAATCAAAAAAGCCATTGAAAATGAATTACATCACTACCCGAACGCCACCTTAATAGATATCTACAAAAACTTTTTCCAGGATGCTTTTGGTCCGGGACATATGATTCCGGATACGCATGCTGCTGTGAAATATCTTAATTATGAACTGAAAAACGCACAGCAGTTTAACAACATACTTTGGCAACCCCTGGGAGCAAATAACAATTATTACCGTATTAATCTGTTGCTTATTAAGGACAGCATTATACCCAAAGAGAAATTATTACACGCCTTCATTGCAAGTGCAAACAAAGCAAATCCACCAACTGTTGAAGAATGGGAAAAGCAATGGCAGGAAATACTGAAATGCATAAGGGACATGCCTGTCACACTTGAAAACTATAAAAATGATAAAAAGTTCATTGACAGCCTCCTGAGCAAAAAGCAATATGTTGTACACCACAGCGAAATTTATGTCAAACACTATCACCCGCATTACAGAATTGTGCACAGGGATGAACTCAAAAAGCTAATAAAGTATTTGCCATCAGAAAACAGAATAAATAATTATCCTTAAAAAATGATGCATGGCAATTAGATATCTCTCAATCATTTTATTAATAAATATTCACTAAACAATCTTCTCCCAGCCTGACCAAAAGAATACATTTGTCAGAAACAAAGAAGGTCGCCCATTAAAAGACGGCCTGCATACTATTGTTATGATTCTTTACCTGGCGTATTTAAAATCTTTTCCGAGATATCTTCCAGCGGACCCGAGAGTTTCCTCAATCCTCATGAGTTGATTATATTTGGCGATCCTGTCGGAACGTGAAGCGCTTCCTGTTTTGATCAATCCGGAATTCACGCCAACTGCAAGATCTGCAATAGTTGTATCTTCGGTTTCACCGGAACGATGACTAATAACCGATGTATATCCGTTGCACATTGCCATATTAACTGCATCAATAGTTTCGGTAAGAGTTCCGATCTGGTTAAACTTGATGAGTATGGAGTTGCAGATATTATTATCAATTCCTTTCTTTAAACGACCGGTATTAGTAACAAACAGATCATCTCCAACCAACTGTACATTTTTACCCAGCTTATCGGTCATGATCTTCCAGCCATCCCAATCATCTTCTGCCATGCCATCTTCGATAGAAATAATGGGGTATTTTTTAACCCAGTCTTTCCAGAAATCTACCATCTCGGCAGGCGTTAACTTATCACCTGTTGACCATTTCAGATGATATACATTTTCTTCCGGAATATAATACTCTGAAGAAGCCGGATCAAGCGCGAGATATATATCGCTACCTGCTTTATAACCTGCCTTTTCAATCGCTTCCAAAACTACTTTTATTGCTTCTTCATTTGATTTCAGGTTGGGTGCAAATCCGCCTTCATCACCCACATTGGTTGAAAATCCTTTCTTTTTTAAAACAGCTTTCAGGTTATGGAACACCTCTGCCCCCATCCGCAGTGCTTCATTAAAGGAACTCGCACCTACAGGCATGATCATAAATTCCTGAAAATCTATACTATTATCCGCATGTGAACCACCATTTAGGATATTCATCATCGGAATGGGTAAAGTATTAGCATTAACACCACCAATATACCTGTAAAGATACTGGCTGGTTTCGTCGGCAGCAGCCTGGGCAACAGCCAAAGATACACCAAGTATAGCATTAGCTCCCAGGTTGGCCTTATTGGGTGTTCCATCCAGTTCAATCATGCGCTGGTCAATTTCATTTTGCTCAAGTATATAGTAGCCGTTAAGTTCCTCATTAAGAATTTTATTTACATTTTGAACTGCTTTTAAAACGCCTTTACCCATGTATACTTTTTCATCTTTATCGCGTAACTCGACAGCTTCGTGTACTCCTGTTGAGGCACCTGAAGGAACTGATGCGCGTCCAAGAATACCACTATCAGTAAACACTTCAACTTCAATTGTTGGATTACCACGTGAATCCAATATCTGACGTGCATGTATATTTATTATTCTTCCCATGATGTATATTTTTATAGATTATTGTATAAATATAAAAAAAGGACAAAGCCAAACATAACTTTATCCTTTAAATATTCATTAATTTAATGCATACTATTTATCTTCTTCCTTTTTATCATCCTTTTTCTCCTGCATCTCTTCTGGTTCAACAGCTTCTTTTTTTTCAGCTTTCGGGTCTTGTTTAGCTTCTTCTTTCTTCTCAGGAGTTTCTGATTTTACTTCTTTAGCTTGGGTGTTCGATTTCTTCTCCGTATTTTCATCCACTTTCTTTTCCAGGGATTCTTCTGCCTTCTTTTCCTCAGGAAGTTTGCTTTCAGTTTCTTTCTTTTCAACGAACATTTCTTCTGTTTCAGCCTGCTGTTTCTCTTCCTTTACCTGATCTGCTTTAACTTCTGTTTTCGCTGTTTCAGTCTTCTTTTTTCCGCCCCTTCTTCTGCCACCTCTTCTTGTTGATTTTGATTTGGCATCCTGAGCTTCAGCTAACAGATGTTCATTATAATCAACAAGTTCAATCATGCACATTTCAGCATTATCGCCAAGGCGGTTTCCTATTTTAATGATTCGGGTATATCCACCAGGTCTTGAGAAAACCCTGGGTGAAACTTCACGAAAAAGTTCTGTCAAAGCTTCTTTATTCTGAAGGTGGCCAAACACAACCCTTCTTGAATGCGTTGAATCATCTTTTGATCTGGTGATCAATGGCTCAACATATGTTCTTAAGGCTTTTGCCTTGGCAAGTGTTGTATGAATTCTTTTATGAATGATAAGGGATGAAGCCATGTTGGCCAGCATCGCTCTTCTGTGCGCCCTTGTTCTGCTTAAATGATTATTCTTCTTTAGATGTCTCATTTCTCTTATTCCTTATCTAATTTATACTTTGCTGTATTCATGCCGAATTCC
>CAZTAW010000130.1:0-9409 GCA_964611705.1 uncultured Bacteroidales bacterium | reverse complement strand
TTAAATATATGATAACTCTATTTTATTGTCCTTTTGCTTTTAACAAAGCTAAATACGGATTGGTTCTCTTGTAAATTTCATCATATATTTTTATATCTTTGTTTATATCAAATGCCTATTTTTTCACCACTTTAAAGATTTCTACCGTTTTCCCTTTGCACTTCACCTGCAGGTTATAATTACCGGGAGAAAAACTTTGCAAGCCAATCTTTTCTTTGCGATTATTTGTGATTTTTTCGAGCACTGTTTCTCCAATCATATTATTTATGATCAGTTTTCTCTTGCAGGCATCCGGGAAAACGATATGCAATATGTTTTCTGCCGGGTTTGGATAAATTCTGATTTTCCCGGTTTCTATCTTGTTATACCCCACGCTGCCGACAACGATATAGTCCGCTTTGGTTTCCGTATCACTTCCTCCGGGTCCGGTAGCAGTGAGAGATACTGTATATGTCCCCGGATTAGTATATTCATGCCCGGGGTACTGCACCATAGCAGAGTCCCCGTCACCGAAGAACCATTTCCAGGTGTCAATTTCTCCGGATGAAAGATCTGAGAACTCTACGGTCAGAGGTGCCATCCCACTGGTAGGTGTCCCGGAAAAATCGGCTTGTGGTGCCTCGGCAGTTACGGTGATGTAATCTTCTTTGATTGCTTCATCGTTACCTCCTGGCCCGGTTACACCAAGTGAAACAGTGTAAATTCCCGCTGAGTCATAAGTGTGCAAAGGATTTTGTTCATATGAAGTTTCACCATCACCAAAATCCCAGTCCCAGTTGTTCACACTATCAGTTGACATATCAGTAAACTGAACTTCAAGAGGGACAAGCCCGCTGTCGGGTTCTCCAATGAAGTCAGCGGTTGGAGGGTCAAAAAGAACATTAATATAATTTTGTTTGGTCAGACTGTCGCTACCTCCTGGCCCGGAAATCTTAAGCGTAACCGAGTACATCCCCGGATGGGTGTATTCATGATTGGGATGTTGCACATCAGAGGTATCGCCGTCGCCGAAATCCCAGAACCAGCTATTCACGCTATCAATGGATTGATCAGTGAAAGATACCTGCAGTGGCTTTGGGCCGTATGTGGGATCACCTGTAAAAGCAGCCAGTGGAGTTTGCACGAAATGACATGCGGAGGTATCAATGCATGATAATTCAGTGATCTCAACGGCATAGGACCCGGTCATCTCCGGATCGTATACATTGCTGTCTGCTCCCGCTATGGGGTCCATGTTTTCACAATCGAGCCACTGGTATGCGTCATATCCTTCCACGGCCGTCAATACGGTATTGTTATTGGTCACAGTAGTATTGATCGTAGTAATCGAAATATTGTACCAACAAAGTGTATCGCAATTTATCGCTTCCAGGTAATCGCCTTCCTCACTATGCCATTCGCATCCCACAAACACGCTATCACCTTCGCAAAGGTTAATGGTATCGTAAGTTATCACAGGGGTACTCTTTAAAAAGATATAATCTCCTGTGGAGGAGCTGAAATTTCCAACCCAAATATCAGGCATCAGGTCGTCGTTCAGATCACCCACAGCAATACCGTGCGCATATATACTGTTGCTGTTTTCAAAACAAAGGCTGTAATTACCCAGACCGTCGTTAGTCCAAACCTGCAGTCCGTTTGAACCATAGGAACCAATGATCACATCTTCATCGCAATCATAATCAATATCACTTATCTCAATTCCTTTTGCATAGTTGTCGTTTGCAATGGTATTTCCTTCCGTGAAATTGGCATCTCCATCGTTCAGCCATATCTGTGAATCGCTTTGCCAGTTGGCAGTAACTACATCAATATCACCGTCTCCGTCAACATCCGCTGCAGCAGCCCCGAAGCTACGGGCATCGCCCAATTCCTGGTTGGTATTGGTAAAGTATCCCAGTCCGTCGTTCAGGAAAACTGTATTGGCCGATTGGTTGGTTCTTGAAATGAATGCATCGGGGTCACCATCTCCATCGAAATCGGCAATAGCTGCTTGTGTGCAGTTGGTACTTCCAAGAGATTGAGTTGACATGCTGAAGCTGCCGTTTCCATCGTTGAACCAAACCTGACTTCCACCACTTCCACTATAAGCGGGAACAAAGATGTCGGGTGAATCGTCAGCGTTCAGGTCTGCGATTGCAATTTGCCGCGTAGCTATATTTGATGCTATACCACCTTGAAAGAATGAAAAATTACCAGATCCGTCGTTTTTCCAAACTTCGCAACCCTCACCGGAATAAAAAGCTGAAACCACAATGTCAAGATCACCATCCGCATCCACATCCACAAGTTTGGCGTCAAACCATGATTTACCCGATCCGTATGTTTCGTCGTAAGTAAAGCTGCCTGTGCCGTCATTCAGGTAAACTTCCATATCGTCGTAGGCATCAATTACCACGGCATCGAGATCGTCGTCGTTATCAATATCTCCCAGTCCGATACCGAAAGTTTCACTTTGTTGTCCGGGGTTTTGCCCGGTGCTATTGTAGTCGCAGCAAGGATTTTGACCTGATCCATTATAAGCTGTAAACACAATGATGAATAATAAAATGTGATGATATCTACTCATAATAATTGGCTTTTGGTGTGAACAAACTTACTAAGATTTTTAGAAAATACAAATTTCAGGGAAAACCTTGTTGTCAATGTCTTCTATTGGATATTGACATCTGGTTAATGACCTCCTGTTTCAGCGATCGTTTCCCTAATTCGACTTAACAAAAACCATTACCTCAGGTTTTTTCCCTTGTTCTACACGCACCCTCCATTCATTTGTACGCGACTGTCCGCTGGACAATCCCAGGCCGATCACGCGGCTTTTATAGGTTGGTTTTTTCTGCTGCGGATTGCATTTATATGGAAACATCATATGAATTGGTTGGGGATAAATGTATCCCTCCCGCGAGGAAAGTCCTTTTCCGGTTGCATTGGTAAACCTGAAATGTGCCCAGGCATTTTGGGGCTCTTCTATAAAATCATAGCGTGCCTGCGGAAACAGGCGGATGAGATCATGTCCGTTGTTGGCTATGGTTGCGGTCAATTCATATACATCCTGACCTTTTTTGGTTTTAATGTAAGAGATAATGTAGCTGATGTCCATGCCTTCCAAATGTAGTGGCTTGCCTTCTTCAAGCTTCTGCCAGGATTGTGAAAGTGAAATATTAGATACGAATAAACAAGCATGGACTAAAACTAAGATGATTTTCTTCATGATTATCTTGTATTGGTTTGTATGTAAAGTTATTGTTTTTTACGTTTTGATAAGGACTCTCTCCTGAAAAAGGTAAGCTGGGCCACGATAATTCCGGCCAACATCAAAAAACAGCCAAAAATATTACGTAAAGAAAATTCTTCGTTCAGCAGCAGCCACCCGAAAATAGCAGCAAATACCGCTTCAAAGCTCAGAATAATAGCTGTATGGGAGGGAAGCGCTTTCTTCTGTCCAATGATCTGAAAAGTAAATGCCACGCCTGTTGATAAAATACCCACATATAACAAAGGCAGAGCAGTTCGGTAAATTGTTTCAAAAGAAACCATTTCAAAGATCAGAGCAGCAGGAATGCTCAGCATCCCGGCGAATACAAATTGCCAGAGGGCCAGTTTCAGGCTGCTGAATTTTGGTGAAAGCCATCCGATAACCTGTACATGTAAAGCATAAAAAATGGCGCATACCAACACCAGCAAGTCACCGGATGATATTTTCAAACCCCCTTTTACCGTCAGAAAATACAGACCAGCAGATGCCAGTATAGCTCCAACCCAGACTTTTCTCCGCGGAAAAACTCCAATGAAAACACCAAGTATGGGTGTAAAAATTACATATAAGCTTGTGATGAAACCGGCGTTTCCGGCTGTAGTATATTTAATCCCGATTTGTTGGAATGAAGCGCCCAGAAATAAAACCACACCGGCAAGCAACCCGGCTTTTCTTATGCTGATACTTCCTTTTGCATCGTCCTTTTTTTTGTTTTCCTTGCGCAGGTAAATTATGGGAATTAGTGTGATGCTACCCAGCATAAAACGAATACTGTTGAAAGTAAACGGACCAATATGTTCCATTCCTTCTTTCTGGGCAACAAAAGCCAATCCCCAGATCAAGGCCGTGGAGAATAGAATAATGTCAGAACGAAAAAGCTGCTTGCGATCCATACCATTTTATAATGGAGGTGCAAGATACAAGAAAATCCGCTTTTAACGCATATGTCCCGAACCTACATCGTTCCGGTGATCCTTTCCTTCAAAATAAGCTTTCTCAAATTTGTCAAGCGTATTGTTGAGCTTGTCAATGTATTCAAGATCAATGCTTTGTTTGGCTTTCATAGAATACACCAACATTTCATGCAGAAACGTCAACTGCCGGATGTATTTGTCATATTTTTCACCTTCGGAAGGATCTACAGGTTTCACACGCTGGTTCATAAAATATTGATACACAATATCCTGAATTTTATTGGCATGTTCTTCCTTGTTATATCAGCTTTTTTTGAACAGATTATTGAATTACACAAGGATAACAAATGAATCCAATATATTGTTTCCTGAGGCATTGAAACTTTAGTACATTTGTTAGCGATTTAAGTTTGAAAAGAGAGATGAGAAAAAAAGACGGATCGAGATACAAAAACTATCTTTTTAATTATAAAATATGGCTTTCAACCTTAACGGGTAAAGGCATTATTGATGACAAGAAATACGAACTGCTCAGGTTGATTAAAGAAAAAGGATCATTAAAGGCAGCCACAGAATCTGGCGCTATCAGTTACCGCAAAGCATGGGGAGACCTGAAGGAAGCCGAAGACAATCTCGGGTACAAGATCATTGACAAAAAAAGAGGCGGGAGCGAAGGTGGCAAAACCGTTTTAACAGAAAAAGGCTTGAAATTAATCGAAGCCTATGAAGTTTTGCAAGAAAAATTTGACGATTCTGTTGAAGAGGCTTTTAATGAATTTCAAAAAAAGATTGACCAAAAAAAATGAGAAAACTGCCTTTCAGGATTTTTGCCCTTTTGTTTCTGATGATTTCCTGTAATTATTCCCGGAAAGAAAACAATGAACAAAACAACGATATAAGTGGAGATTTGATTATTTTTCATGCTGGCAGTCTTTCGGTTCCTTTTCAGCAGATAGCTGATTCGTTTTCTGCAAAACATCCACAGGTAAATATGAAAATGGAGTCGGCCGGAAGTGTCACCTGCGCCCGGAAGATAAGCGAACTGCATCGTCCCTGTGATGTATTGGCCTCAGCCGATTATAACGTGATCAATAAAATACTGATACCGGAACATGCATCATGGAACATCAGTTTTGCAAGCAATGAAATGGTGATTGCGTTTAATGAGCGATCAGAATATCATGATATTTTCAATCAAAAGAACTGGTATGATATTCTTGCAAAGAATGAAGTATTTTACGGGCGTTCAAATCCTGATTCCGATCCATGTGGATACCGTACTGTGCTGGTTCTTAAACTGGCTGAAAAATATTACCGGAAAACCGGCCTGGCCCAAAAGATTTTGGAAAAAGATAATGAATACATCAGACCTAAGGAAACCGACCTGATCGCGTTGGCAGAATCCGGGGTGATAGATTACTTTTTTATTTATCGTTCCGTGGCTGAACAGCATGGATTTAATTATATATTGCTTCCCGATTCAATTAATTTGAAAGAGCCAGAATTTGAAGATTTTTATTCCCAAGTGTCTGTTAGGATTGCAGGCAGCAAACCCGGTGAGTTCATTTTACAGAAAGGTGAACCTATGGTTTATGGGATCACAATTCCACATAATGCTCCCAATGAAAAGGTTGCACTTGCATTTGTTCAATTTGTGCTCGAAAAAAATAATGGGATGAATATTATGAAAAATAACGGTCAGCATTCTGTTATACCATCTTACAGCAAAACCTATATGAATATCCCGGAAAGCCTCAGACGATTTTCAAAAGAACAAAAACAGAACAAAAACTAAAAATGATAAAGTGATGAAAAAGTTGATTGTATTTTCTATGGCAGTGATCCTGTCGGTTTTTGTTGTTGCACAGGACTATAGTAATGATTTTTATGATGATACGCAAACATGGTCGCTTTTCGGACCAACTACAATTGAGGTGAGCGGAGAAATTGAAAATCCCGGAACGGTGAATTTATGTGATTTCCAAAAACATTCTGTAATTGTAAAGGAAGCCAAATTATTAGATAAGGGCAACCATTTCATCGGTGCATATCGTTATGATGGTATTTCGTTGTACGATATCCTGGATCGTTTTGTGTTGGATAAGAAAAACAATGATCATTTCGGACCCATTATTGATCTGTATGTTGAGGTTGAAAATTCCGAAGGCGAAAAAGTTATTCTAAGCTGGGGAGAGATCTACTACCCGGTTAACAGACATCAAATAATCATCGCCACCGATGTAGCACGAATTGTCCCCTCAAAAACCAAAGAACTGTGGCCCTTACCCGAAAAAACAAAACTCGTGGTCGGGCCTGATCTTATTACGGAACGAAATATTTCGAATCCGATGAAGATTCGTATTCTTTCATCCGAAATGAAATTCCGCGTACAGAAAGGCATGAGCCCGATGTATGCACCGGAAATCACGATATTTGATCAATCAAAAAAAATACAGAAAATTGAAAAATTACCCAAAAAGCTGAACCGGTTTACTTATGAGACCATCTTTTACGGAAGGGGAAGAGGTATTCACAGCACAACACCATTTCAAGGTGTTTTGCTTAACGAAATTCTGGCAGATAATTTCGCATTGAGCCCGGAAAGCATTAAAAAAGGTTATTTTGTAATTTCTTCAGAAGATGGGTACAGGGCTGTTTTTACCTTTAGTGAGGTCATGAACCGCAATGACAGGTCGGAACTTTTACTGGTGGATGAAGGAAATGTTGACGGAGGTATGTTCAGATTATTTCCTTCCTTTGATTTTTTCTCCGACAGGGCTATAAAATCTACCAAAGAAATTTATTTCTTAACAATACCGTAATAAGTTTTATTTTTAATTTTCATATTAATGCTCATTTAGTGAGATATTAAATAATTACCTTATTTTAGTGGGCTGAATTAAAGATTCAAAAATGAACCGGATAAAAGAGGTTTTAGAACAAAAGGGAATAAAACAAAAATGGTTGGCTGAACAGTTGGGTAAAAGTTATAACATGGTTAACAGCTACGCTCAGAACAGAAGACAACCAAGTATTGAGGACTTGTATCGAATTGCAAAAATATTAGATGTAAATCCTAAAGACTTATTGAAAGAAGATTTGAATGACTAAAGAACATCAAATAGAAGAAAACCTGATTGAGCAGCTCAAAGAGTTGAAATACACTCATCGACCTGATATTGTTGACAGGAAATCACTCGAACAGAACTTCAAAGACAAATTTGAAGCACTAAACCGTGTTCGACTTTCGGATAGCGAGTTTTTACGTTTGCGTGAAGAAATAATCAATCCTGATGTTTTTGCTGCTTCAAAAATGTTGCGTGAAAGACAATATTTTCAACGAGAAGACGGCACTCCATTGCATTACACGCTGGTAAACATTAAAGACTGGTGTAAAAATGAGTATGAAGTCGTTAGTCAGTTACGTATAAACACAGAAAACAGCAATCAACGCTACGACATAATTTTGCTGATTAATGGCTTGCCAGTGGTTCAGATAGAGTTAAAGAAACTGGATATTTCACCACGAAAAGCCATGCAGCAGATTGTAGATTACAAAACTGAACTTGGCAATGGCTATGGAAATACATTAATGTGTTTCATGCAGTTGTTCATAGTTAGTAACCGCAGCAACACTTTCTATTTTGCCAACAACAAAAACCAGCATTTTCAATTTAATGCTGATGAACAGTTCCTGCCCATTTACAAGCTGGCAGACGAAAAGAACAATAAAATAACTCACCTTGAACCATTCACTAAAAAGTTCTTGTCGAAATGCACTTTGGGTGAAATGATTAGCAAATACATGGTGCTGGTGGAAAGCGAGCAAAAAATACTCGTAATGCGACCGTACCAAATATATGCGGTTAAAGCTATTGTGGACTGCATACACCAAAACAGGGGCAACGGCTACATTTGGCACACTACCGGAAGCGGTAAAACATTGACTTCTTTCAAAGCTTCAACCCTGCTGAAAGGAAATCCTGATGTCGAAAAATGTTTGTTTGTGGTTGACCGTAAAGACCTTGACAGGCAAACACGTGAGGAATTCAATAAATTTCAGGAAGGCAGCTTTAATAGAAATTATTGCTGACTACAACCAGCAATTCAGCACAAATCATACGATTAACGAATTCGATTTGTATTATCAGGATATCCAAAGGCGTATCAAAAACCAGAAATACAGCAATAAGGATTATCCGCATAAAAACAAGATTGACATAACCATAGTGGTAAATATGTTGCTAACAGGTTTTGATTCCAAATACCTCAACACATTGTACGTGGACAAAAATTTGGAATATCATGGTTTGATACAGGCGCTTTCACGCACGAATCGAATACTGAATGATACAAAACCTTACGGCAACATCCTTGACTTCCGTTCTCAGCAAGGTGCAGTAAACCAAGCTATAACTCTATTTTCAGGTGAAGACAGCGGGCAGAGCCAAAGAAATCTGGATGGTTGACCCTGCACCGGTAGTGATTGACCAATACCAAAAATCTGTGGAAGCTCTCGGCGTATTTATGCAGGAACATGATTTGGTGAATGAACCACAGGAAGTATATAACCTGCGTGGCGATGCTGCAAAGATTGCTTTTGTAAAAAACTTTAAAGAAGTACAGCGATTAAAAACACAGCTTGACCAGTACACCGATTTAGACGAAGTGCAACAAGATACAA
The DNA here is from genome assembly GCA_964611705.1 of uncultured Bacteroidales bacterium. Lineage (GTDB taxonomy): Bacteria > Bacteroidota > Bacteroidia > Bacteroidales > JAIOZK01 > JAIOZK01. The sequence goes on along the minus strand of CAZTAW010000130.1, from coordinate 555 downwards.
TCGAATCGATTCTACCTAAAGATAAATTGCTGGAGTTCAGGAGTTCGTATATAGAAACTGCAAAACAACTGCGGGAAATTCAGCAAAAAGAAGGAGATGATGCTCCGGAAGATATTCAGCAACTCGATTTTGAATTTGTGTTGTTTGCTTCTGCGGTAATTGATTACGATTACATCATGAATATGATTGCCGACAGCACGCAGAAGAAACCTTCTAAGCAAAAAATGACCAAGTCACAGGTAATTAGTTTGCTAAAATCGAACTCAAACCTGATGGAAGAAGAGGATGATTTAACGGACTATATCGGCCAGGTGGATTGGAACAAAGGTCAAACCGCAGAGGAGCTTAAACAAAACTTTGAAACCTTTAAAGTAGAAAAATACGACAAGGAATTATCTGCAATTGCAAATACTCACGGATTGCAAGCAACAGAACTAAAAAGCTTTGTTGAGAAAATAATGAAACGGATGATTTTTGATGGTGAAAAACTCACCGACCTCTTAGGCGCTTAGGCTACAAAACTAACCAACATGTTGTTCGTTTTCTACACTACAA
>CAZTAW010000129.1:0-9425 GCA_964611705.1 uncultured Bacteroidales bacterium | reverse complement strand
AATTTAAAAATACATACCGTTATTGGATGGAGAATGTCCGCGATTGGTGTATCTCAAGGCAGTTGTGGTGGGGGCAAAGAATTCCCGTATATTATCTTCCGAATGATGAACTGGTGGTAGCGAAATCTTTACAGGAAGCTTATGACAAGGCTGTTAAAGAATTTCCTGAGCTTAAGGGATTGAAAAAAGAAGAGATCAAACAGGATGAAGATGTTTTGGATACCTGGTTTTCCTCATGGCTTTGGCCTATTTCTGTTTTCGATGGAATACGTTATCCTGATAATAAAGATATTAAATATTATTACCCGACGGATGACCTGGTAACAGCTCCGGAAATATTGTTTTTCTGGGTGGCACGCATGATCATGGCAGGGCTGGAGTATCGCAAGGAAATTCCCTTTAAAAATGTTTACCTCACCGGAATCGTCAGGGACAAGCTTGGCAGGAAAATGTCGAAATCGCTGGGAAACAGCCCCGACCCGATAGAATTGATGAATAGGTTCGGAGCTGATGGTGTGCGCGTAGGAATGTTATTTACCTCACCGGCTGGTAACGATCTGCCCTTTGATGAAAGCCTTTGCGAACAGGGACGGAATTTCAGCAATAAAATCTGGAATGCTTTACGGTTGGTGAAAAGCTGGACGATTGATCCGGATATTAAAACATCCAAAGTAAACACGGTTTCTATTGAATGGTTTGAAGCAAAATTAAATGAAGCCATCAAAAAAATTGACGGGCAATACAGCAAATATCGTATCAGTGAAGCGCTGATGACCATTTACAGATTGATCTGGGAGGAGTTTTGTTCCTGGTATCTTGAAATTATCAAACCGGCTTATCAGAAACCAATTGATAAAGTTACCTGTGAAAAGACAATAGCATTGTTTGATAAGCTCATGCGGTTGCTGCATCCCTTTATGCCATTTCTTACCGAAGAAATCTGGCAAAGATTATCGGAGCCTAAAGAAGGCAATTCCATTATGAATACAATGATGCCTGAAAAAGGCAGGATCAATCACGAATTGCTTGAATTGTTCGAAAATGTAAAGGAGGTAATCATTGCTGTCAGGAATGTACGCAAGGAAAAAAACATACCACAGAAAGAGACGCTTGAGCTTTTTATTAAAAAGAATGCCGAAAAAAATCCGAATATTGATATCAAATTTGATGGCGTGGTTTCCAGGTTATGTAATTTATCAGGAATAAACTATACTGAAGAAAAGAAGGAAAACGCCATTACCTTTATTGTGAAATCATCTGAGTTTTATATTCCCTTAACAGAGAATGTGGACCTTGAGGGTGAGATTAAAAAGCTGGAGGTAGAATTAAAGTATACAAAAGGATTTTTAAATTCAGTAATGAAAAAACTTTCCAACGAGCGCTTTATGAATAATGCTCCTGATGCCGTGATAAAAAAGGAAAAGAAAAAACAAGCCGATGCCGAAGCCAGGATCAAAGTGCTCGAAGAACAGATCGCTTCTTTCAGAAAATAAAAAAACTGCACCAAATTCATGATGCAGTTTTACTGAAACCAGAACTAACTAGCTAAAGCCAGAGGTAGATATACCCCCCGCTATTGGGTGTTTGCCATTCGAGTTTAAATTTCTCAGCACATTCGCCCGGATCAATAGGATTGTTATTTCCGTCAAAACCAAAGGTTAAGGTAAGGATAAGGCTTTTGGCCGGAAGGGTATGCACCTTGATACCTGCAGAGGGTTTCCATTGGCATTCGCTTCTTCTTTCAATGGGTAAAGTTATCTGTGTATAAAAATCGTTGCCTTGTCTGTTTTCGCCCCAAACTACCAGATCATCATATTCGCCTTCTGTTCCGTATCCCCATGTTTCCAGGTTCAGTTCAGGATAGGTTCCTGTAAAAAGCTTTGCACGGGCTACCTGCCAGTTCTTGGTGGTATTGTTCATAAAGGTAACATTTACGGCTCCGTCAGTATGATGTTCAATACTGTCGAGTCCGTTACCCAGATGTATCAATCTTCCTCCGCTTACATTGGTATAATCATGAAAACCGTCCAGTATAATCCACCGCCCGGTGGCGAGACGGGTTACCTTAAAATTGATTAATTCTACATGAACTGTGGCACTGGCCTGTGGCCAGATAGCACTCATATCCGTTCTTACTATGGCATTCCCGTTCCGGTATAAAGTCTGATTGCAATTCAGACCGTTAAAGCTCAGATAATAGTACATGGTATCATTCACATAGATTGTTGAATCCAATGTTGAACCACAGGGCAGATCAAGAACTTCCCGGTCTTTTTCCGAAGTAAGAAACTTACCGATGTCTTCCAGTACATCATCGGATGCGCGAACAAAAAGATCTTCATCGTATGAAAGATCTGTCATTAATGTGGTGTCGTTTTGTTGCTCCGGGTCAATGGTATCTGTTTCGTCTTTTTTACAACCACTGATCATCAATCCGGTAATAACAATTGCAAGGATGCTTAATTTCAATGTTTTCATAGCTGTTGATTTTTAATTATGTTTTGTTTCAAATTTTCATCTTTGGAAATAATACACCCCAAAGTAATTATACCCTTATCTTTTTTTGAAAAAAATCAGTAGGCAACAACAATCGTATCGCTAACTACCCCGCAGGCAGCAAAATAACCCATTGCCCCCGTGCTTAAATTACCTTCAACATTGGCATGAATTGGATTGAAAATACCACCGGTCCAGGTGGTTTCCAATAGCAGGTCACGAATGTAGGCTGCATGATTCTGGGTAATTGAATACCTTTTTTCGATAATCATTGTTCCTTTGGGGAAATATACTTTTTCGCCGGACGGAGCAAATATCTGGTTTACATCCAGGCTGGGTAAAGCATAAAAATACATCAGGGCTTTGCACTTTTCAGGCAGGGAGTCGGCGTACAGAGGTAAATGTGACCAGTCAAGGAACAATTCAAAAATGGCGGGATCAGAGAAGTTGTATTCATTTGTTACATATTTAATCTCATATAGGTTTTGCCCGTTGGCTTTGCCATAAATAAGCGGCTGAAAATCCCTGCCTTCTTTCATATACGTATCCGCCTTGTATTGTTTTTCCTTGTGTTGAACTATCAGCCGGTAATATATTTCAGGAATAGCGCTTACAGCCGATGCTGTTGAATAAACACCAGGGTTGCCGGGCTCTTCCGTTAACCAAACCTGAATATTATTACTAACAATTCGTACAATCGCCCCGCTAACCGGCTTGGGTTGCTGGTTTAATTCCTTAACAGGATAGAAGATGTTTATTCTTTGTTTTTTCAACTCGTCCGTGATGGTACCATTAATTATTATAAGGTCGATATCTTCATCCTGCAGATTCCAGTCGGTTTGTTTTTCACAGGAAAACAAGAAAAACAACATGAATATGTAAATCAGTTTTTTCATCATCTGAACCTGAATTTATAATTAAGCGATGGTAACACTCCTGAAACGGATAAAGTTGAAGATACCAGTTTGGGGTGTTCGTAAAAATTCACCGGAACCTTAAAATTACCATCCCCATCAATTTCTTTATTGAAATTAACTTCAAAAGGATTTTGATGACCCAAAGCATTATACAAGGTTAGGGAAATGCTATGTTGAAAATCCGTACGGGGCTTGCTCAAATGCAATTCAACGGATAAGTCGAGTCTTTTGTAGTCAGGTAGCCGGTCGTTGTTTTTATCACCATAAATCGGAACCTCATATCCGTTTGAATAATAAAATCCTACTGGTGTTGTAATGGCTCCTCCGCTAGTGTAAAACCAGTTGGCCGAAAAACTCCATCTGAAGCTGGGTTTCCAGGCAATGCAAATATTGAAGTTGTGGGGACGGTCGTAAAAGGAAGGATAAGTTTCTCCGTTGTTCAGGTCATTGATTTTCTTAAATGCACGTGACCACGTATAAGAAATCCATCCATTGAATTTACCATGATCTTTCCTGAGAAGAAATTCAATGCCATACGACCATGCTTTACCAAACCGCAGTTCACCTTCAATCAATGGATTTAAAAGTAAACTTGAATGATCTTTATACGCGATCTCATTCTGAAAATCCTTATAAAAAGCTTCTGCAGAAAATACAAGTTCCCTGCCGGCAATATGCTGAAAGTACCCGAAAACATATTGGTCAACTTTGCGCGGTTTGATATTCGGGCCACTGGGAACCCAAACTTCAAAAGATGTAAAAGGAGAGGATGTGTTATTCAGCATTTGCAGATATTGAACTGCCCTTGTGTAACTGGCTTTTAAGGATGCAGCACGGCCAAGCAGGCAGATGAGATTAATCCTTGGCTCAAGACTGATAAAAGTCTTATAAACATCATTTTCGGCAATTTCTTCCGTATGTGTATGGCGGTATAAGTCATCAAAATAATATACTTCGATCGGGCCATAGTCCTGCCAGCTTGATAAACGCAAGCCAAATCTTCCTGATAAGCATTTTGAAAACCGGATTTCATGACTGGCATAAAAAACTGTTTCAAGTGAATTGTATGAGGGTATGGTTGGGGCTGTTTTTTGTGTTTCGGGGTCCGAAAAATGAATGTTGCCGGGTTCCGAAAAATAGTTTTCAAGCAAAAATCCTACCCGTAATGTGTTACCTGGGTTGATAAAATATGTCAGATCGGATTTAATGGCTTTATTCTCAATGGAGGACGTCCAGAAATCATTTGATTCCCTGTTGATATACAAATAATAATTGTATTCGCTAAAAATCAGCATAGTATTGATAAATATATTTTTACCAAGAATATGATTCCATCGCAAAGTTGCCAAAGCATTATCCCAGTTAATTCCAAAGATTCCGTTTGTGTTGCCTGCCCGGCTGTAATCATCCTGCCCTTTGTATAATGTCAGGTAAAAACGATTTTTAATATTCAACTGAAAATTGAGTTTTGCATGAATGTCGTAAAAATCAAGATCTACCGCATCATCAATCCCGGAGAGTTCTGTCAGCCAGTTCATATTTGACCTGCGGGCTGAAAAAAACCACGAAAGCTTGTCTTTAACAACCGGGCCTTCAATTGAAAAATTGGAGGTAAACGGACCCAGGTTACCACCAAAACCATACTGCCGCATGTTTCCGTCTTTCGAGCGTATATCAATTACAGAAGAAAGGCGATTCCCATACCTTGCCGGAAAATCGCCTTTGTAAATCTCAATGTGCTTAATGGCATCAGGAGCGAGGGCTGAAAAAAACCCAAACATATGCGTTGGGTTAAACACAGGTGCGTCATCTATCATGATCAGATTTTCATCGCTATTGCCGCCTCTTACGTAAAACATGGTTGAGCCGTCGCCGTAATTGCTGATACCCGGAACCGTATTCAATGATTTGATAACATCAAAATCTCCGGCAAAAGTTGGTAATGAAGAAAGTGTTCGCGGGCTGAAATTCATCTGCCCCAGTTGCCCTTTAGTTACCTGGTCTTCCTCCTCCGCCTTCACAACAATTTCAGGCATTTGCCGGTGAATTTCCTTCAAGTCCGCATTGATAATGCTGTCATTTTTTAATTGAATTGTTATCTCTTTTTTTTCATTACCGATATAAGAAAAGGTGATATTATGATTCCCGGCAGGAAGACTTAGTGAATAAAATCCGTATTCATTGGTGGTTGTTCCGTGCCGAAAGTTACTTGTATAAACATTGGCTCCAATAATCAACTCACCGCTCTGCTTGCTTCGCACTGTTCCGCTGATTGTGAATTTTTTTTGCTTAGGCTGCTTCTCTTCATGTGATTTATAAAGAACAATTTGCTTTTCAACAAACTCATAATTGATTCCGTGAGGCAATAACACATCATTTAGTATTTCGCTGATGGGTTTATCCGCAGCTTTATAGGTAATTTTTCTATCAAGACCTTTAAGATTTGAACTGTAAGAAAAGTGAATTTCCGCTTTTTCGCTTAGGTCTTTCAAAAATTTTTCAAGATTTGCATTAGTAACTTCAATGCTGATTTTTTTATTGATTTCCTGGGAATAGCCAATACTGCCAATGCTGATAAGCAACAACATCAGCGTTATTTTTGTTATATGTTGAATATGTTCTGATTTCAATATATACCCATTTATTTGCATCCGTTTCCTTCAATCCGGATGCGGTCATCTTTTATGATGATTTTGATATCAAACGTTGCCTGTAAAACTTTTAATATGGAGTTCAGCGATTGATCATCAAATGTAGCTGTTAGTCTGCAATTTGCAATATCCTGTTTATTAAAAACGATTTCATTTCCATATACCTTTTCAAGTTTCTTTATGACTTCGGATAATGGCGTATTATCAAAAATAAAATACCGTGTTTTCCATGAAAGGTAGTTGGGATCGGTATTCACTTTTTTGATGATCTTATCTTTTTCCAAAGAAACTTCAACTTTATCCTGCGGTTGCATGATCACCCCGGATTTTGGCTTTTCCCTGAAATACACAACAACTTCTCCTTCGGTAAGTACGATGTCAATCTTATTTGATTTTTGTGAAGTGTTAACGTTAAACGAAGTTCCTGTTACTTCAATCCGGAGTTTATCACAGGAAACAATAAAGGGATTTTTAGGATCGGGTGCTACATTAAAGAATGCTTCACCTGAGAGTTCAACGCTTCGTTGTTCAAAGGCTTTGGAATATTCCAATATGGCATCACAGTTGAGCGTGACTTTGGATCCGTCCGGTAATACCACCCCGGTAATTCCTGATTCAGCAATCACTTTCAGCGTATCTTCCTTAAAAACAAAATATCTTAGTATAAAAAACAATCCCAACAGAATAATAACGGAAGCAGCTATACTGTATGCAGTTGCATTTTTCCAAAGTGGTTTGATCCTGCTCCTGCTTTTTGCCTCAATTCTCTTTTCAAGGGATATCCATTCGGCATCGGGGTTAATTTGCTTTTCAATACCTGCTTTATGGACAGCTTTCCAGGATTTACGGAATTCTTCAAACTGTTTTTTGTTTGCTGTATCCTTCCTGATCCAATCCACCAGCTCAGCCATCTCAACTGATGTGGCTTCACCGGCAAAATAGCAGTTGATCAACTCTTCATAATATGTATTGCTTTTCTTCATTTCAATTCTTAAATAATACACCCGAATGATGTATTACCCTGATGTGTTCTGTTGTTGTTTTTTTGTTGGCTTTTATGTTGTTATTTTCTGAAAACAATTTTGTTGCTCCCGATATTCCGATCGTAATAATTATAGCTAAGATGTAATCCCTGAGATTTTCACGCAAATGCTGCAAAGCTTTCGATATTTGCGCTTCAACTGTTTTAACTGAAATATCCAATTGATTTGCAATTTCTTTGTATTTAAGTCCCTCATAACGATTTAAAAGAAATATTTCCCGGCATTTCTCAGGAAGTTCATTAATGAGCTTTTCTATTTTAAGGCTTAGTTCATCAGCCTGGAACAGCGCATCGGGAGCCGGTTCATTTTCTGTCATCAATCCTTCGAATTCAATCAAATCACGGTTAAATTTACTGTTGAATCTGAGGTAGTTCAGGCATTTGTTTTTAATACTTGTAGAGAGATATGATTTAATATCTTTTGAAACATCAATATCCGGGCGTTTTTCCCAAAGTGCAATATAAGCATCCTGCACGATCTCCCTGGCTGTTTCCATGTCTTTAACATAAAGCACTGCAAAAAAGACCAGGTTTTTGAAATGATCTTTGAAAATTTTCTCAAGGTGCTGTTTCCCAAATTGCTGCATATACGTGCTTGTTGCAGGACTAATATTAGCTTGTAAAGATAAACAGATTAATAGAAATAAAAGAAATAGAAGAGCTTGCTGGATTATTGGCAGCGATAGTATGGCTCCAAGCCATGCTATCGCTAAGGTCGTGACATGCTGTTTGTGCAATTTGTGTACGGGCAATCCTCAAAAATTGACAGCTTGCAGGGATTATTAAATGATGCTAAAGATGAAGAAAGAACGTTGATTCTGCTTCGTCTTTCCAAAGAGATTTTTAAGGATCAACCCAAAATTGCAATGAGTTATATGTACAGAAAAAAAGCAACTTCGACAAGGCACTTGAATATTACAACAAAGCACTTGTTTTATTATTCTCAATTGAAAATAAAACAAAAGAAGCACTGGTTTTAAGCCGTATCGGAAGTGTTTACAGTGAATTGAAAGATTACGACAATGCATTGAAATACTACAGGTATTCCCTGGAATTAAGGGAAGAAATGAAAGATAAGAAAGGTATCGCGGCTTCATTGAATAATACTGCCAATGTTTATATGTATCGAATGATGAATGATTCGGCCCTGCATTATTACTTCAAGGCCATGGAAATCAACAATGAAATAAAGAAAACAATACACACAGCATTACTGATTGCAGCATTATCCATTATTTTATTCAACACAAACGCCCGGGGTCCTGGCGCCCCGCCACCACCCGATCATGGTACGGAAGGAAACGAAGGCCAGGGAGGAGGCGCCCCCATCGGGAGCGGATTACTCATCCTTCTCGGCCTGGGAGGTGCTTATGGAGGGTATAAGGTGTATCAGAAACGAAAGAAAAATTTGCTGGACTAAAGTACCAATTCAATTTCCTTTGCAAAAGAAAAGCTTATTGTGAATACAGTAAAACGTATTCATGATTTAAAGCACTTGAATCAAGTCCCATTACTTTTTTATTAAATCCTGATTTAATGCAAACTGCCAACTAAAAAATTTCATACTTTTAAAGAAAAAAACACAATGAGAAAAATTACAATTATTTTTCTGTTGTTGGCTTTTTTTCTTCTATCTCATAGCCAAACCAAAACCGACAGTCTGTTAAATATTCTTCCTGACAAAACCGGAAGTGAACGCATTGAAATATTACTTGATATTGCAAACACTCTTCGGAAAAATGATCCCGATACGGCATTGTATTTTACTTTTGAGGCTTTGAGTACCGCAAAGGAATACCGTTTTCTTGAATTGACGTCTAGATCATACATCCAACTTGGCAAGATATTTAATCAGATGGATGCGTTTGACAGTGTAATATTTTATTTTAACAAATCACTCAAGATTGAATTAAAGCTTGATAGAAAAAATAAGGCAGCATATTGTCTTGCAAGTATTGGGGATAGCTATATGAGGAATTTTAATTATGGAAAAGCAATTGAGTACCTTTCACAGGCTATCGATCTTTCAAGAGAAACCGGAAATAAACAAAAAGAATCAATGTTTCTGATATATCTGGGAAGCTGTTATAGTCATACAGCAGATTATGATAATGCCATTCGATATTTCACCCGCTCTATTAATATTATCGAAGAACAAAATAATGAAAAGCTTGCTGGTGAAGTTTACAATCAGATCGGTGCTGTTTATAAAAAAATAGACAATTTGGATAAAGCAGCAGAATTTTTTCAAAAATCGCTTGAAATAAGGGAAAAAATAAATTACCCCTATGGTATTGCCGGATCTTACAACAATATAGG
>CAZTAW010000128.1:0-9446 GCA_964611705.1 uncultured Bacteroidales bacterium | reverse complement strand
TGTACCCGGGACATAAGCATAATGTGCGTGGTTCCGAGAGAATGCATTTGTATGATAAGATCACAGGATACTTCAATGATTTCCTGTAAATAATTGGAAGAATTTTACCAATTGTTCCCATATTTGGAAATAAGTTTTCAATATGGAATAGTTTTTATTCTTTGAAAACTCATAAGGTGTTCACAATCAACCCCAAAGTTGTTTGGCAAGTCAATTGAATGGTTAATGACAGAACATTAACCCAAAATACAATTGACCATGGAAACATTAACCAAACAAAAAGCAAGGCCGGCGAAACAAAAATTTGCCGAAGCGGATTGGACCAACAAGGTCATCCTGGTTGCCGATGATGTCAGAATTAATTATTTACTATTAAAAGCACTTCTCGGCAAAACGCGTGCGCAGGTTTTATGGGCCGAAGACGGTGAACAAGCTATTGAGTATTGTAAATCAAACAGCCGGATTGATCTGGTTTTAATGGATTATAATATGCCAAAAATGGATGGTTATAATGCCACAAAACAAATCAAACAGTTCAGGAATGATTTGCCCGTGATCTCACAAACCACATGCTCGATGGGAACACATGAGTTTAATGAACTCACATCAACCTGTGACGATTTTATTTTAAAGCCCATTAGCAAGAATAAACTTTTATCAGTCATAGGTAAACATATCAATAAATAAAAAGCATTGAAGGACTTTTTTTGGGTTCTACTGTTTAATGTGTGTTAGTTATTGTTTCTAAACACAATTGGTCAATTGAAAATCCCCGGTAGCATAGCCATCCGGGGATTTTCTTTATACGTGAGCCTTCTACCGGACTCGAACCGGTGACCTGTTCATTACGAGTGAACCGCTCTGCCAACTGAGCTAAGAAGGCTTTTGAATAGTTTAGAAACGCATGCAAAAATACGGAAAATCTTTTCACAGGTAATTCGTCTTTTTTCAATTTCTTAATTCAAGCAAAATATTTGTTTAAGAAATGTATTGGTTTTTTTTATACTTTTGGTGCTACTCAATTTTACTATTAATGCGAAGTTGCAGATGCTGGATTTTCATAAATTTACAGAAAATTTTACAAATGAGAAGTAAATAAAAAACGATTACATTCAATCACATGTATTATAATTTCTTGAAAATGAATTAATTTTTATCATAATACTAACAAAAAACCAAAACAAATGAAAAAAGTGTCTATTGTAGCACGGTTAATAATTACGGTTATTATTATCGGTGTATTAAGTTCCTGTTCAAAACAACCCGAGCAAATTGAAAAAATACCCGGTGTAGCCGGATTAGTATTTTCAGTTGATGGGAAAAGCTTATCAGATAAAGGGAAGTTTGATGAGATTGAAAAGATGGATATGTACAAACTCCTGGAAAAGGAAATCGAAAGAGAAGGACCCAAATTTTCTGATATGTTTGAAGAAATCACTGATGATTCAAAAGCAACCGGTATTGATTTGAAATCAGATATGTTCTTTTTCCTGGTAAATGAAAACAGAGACGAAGAATATTTTGGTATGGTGTTTAAAATGATCAACGAAAGCGCTTTTGAAGAGTTTCTGGAAGAATTTCTGGATAATGCAGGTATGGAAATGAATATCGAAGAGGAGGAAGAATACAAATACTTTAGTCCGGATGAAGAAGCCTATTTTGCGTGGGATGGTAACACGCTTATTATTTTGGGAACAGAGGATGGCAGCACAGAAGAATATATGGGCAAGTATCTTGATGATATTTTTATGAAACCGGATGCCTCGATTTCCGGAAACAAGGATTTCAAAGATTTCTATAATAACAAAACCGACCTTTCTTTCTGGATGTCTTATGATAAGATGATGGAAAACATGGATCTTGACATAGACAGAGAAATTCAACAGATGTTTTCTCTTTTTAAGCTCGAAGGCTTATACATGCATGCATATATTTCTTTCGAAGAGAACGAAATAGTTATTAAAGGGGAACTGACACCGGAAGAAGTTATTGAAGAAAGTCTCGGAGAAATAACCTTTGTAAAGGATAATCTGGATCCGGATATTCTTGATTACCTGCCTGAGAATACCTATGTGGCGTATAGCATGGCTTTATTACCCGGTGAGTATTTCAACTGGTTAACGAATATGATACCAATTGGTGGAATATCTGAACAGATAAAATCAGAAATTGGATTCTCGATTGAGAATATGCTTAATTCTTTTGACGGTGATTTTGTTGCTTCCATTACGGATATTGAGATGTTTGAACAAACTCGCACAAGATATGATTATTATCAGGAGCGTTATGTTGAATATGTTGATAAAGATATGATGCCTGAATTTATTGTAGTCGGATCAATCAATACGGACGAATATATCAGGAAGTTTTTTGATTTTGCGGAAGATAAAGCACCTGCCGATGAGCTGGAAAAAATCGGGGATATTTATAAAATTGATGCGGATGAAATTTATCTGTATATAGGTTGGAATGATGATGTTGTGATCATGTCAAATAGTCTGGATTTATGTGAAGATGCCCTGGATGATGAATTTGATAAAACAATGAAAGGTACGGATATTGGTGAACAAATGGCACAAAATTCCACCTTCCTGTATTTTGATCTTGAAATGGATAATTATCCAATTGATGCTATTGATATGATGAAAGATGAAATGGGCCGTGGTGAATTCAGGGTCTTTAAAGAAGTCATGGAAAATTTCAGAATGGTTACCATGAGGTCTAATGCAGGAAGCTTCGAATTCGAAATGAAAATAGGAACAGCAGAAGACGGCGATAACAGTCTTTACACCATGATGAAAATGTTTGATGAACTGATCCCAATGATGGATTAACCTATGATATTCAGATTAGCGCACGTCATTCCTGCTCCGATGAAGGATCTCAACCTTGATCATTCCCAAATCTGGAGCAGGAATGTTTTTTTTGAATCGGGTAAACGGTATTTTATTCATGCTCCTTCGGGCAAAGGTAAAACTACTTTATTGTCTTTAATATATGGTCTTCGGGATGATTATCAGGGACAGGTAATGCTTGATACAAAACCACTCAGGCAGATCAACCGGAATAAATGGGTAAAAATCAGACAAACCAAACTTTCTTTCGTTTTTCAGGATTTGCGTTTGTTTGAAGACCTTACTTCATTTGAGAACATACAATTGAAAAACAAACTAACAAACCGGAAAACGGAAAGCCAGATCAATAAAATGTCAGAAGCTTTAAATGTAGCTACAATGCTAAAAAAGAAATGCAAATACCTTTCACGTGGCGAGAAACAAAGAATTTCAATCATCAGGGCGCTTTGTCAGCCATTTAAAATGATTTTACTTGATGAACCCTTTAGCCATCTTGATGAAGAAATAACCTCCGAAGCCAGGGAACTGATCCTTAATGAAGCGGATGAACAACAGGCAGGCCTCATACTTACCTCACTAAAAGACAGGTATGGAATTGATTATGATGAAGCATTATTAATGTAAAGCTTATGTTGCGTAAGATACTAACAGTAAATATCAAAAAAAGACAAATGGCGGGCGCCTTTATAGGTATGGTTTTTGGCCTGGGCTTGCTTCTGATCTCAATCGGATTTTATCGTGATGCTTTAAATATATTGGGTAATAAGGGTGATACCATCCGTCACGAATACCTTATTATTAATAAGCCTGTTTCCATGTTAAAATCGCTTTGGAACAATAAAAATGGTTTCAACAAAAAAGAGTTGGATACCATCAAAATGCAGGATTTTATTCTCGATGCTTCCCCGCTGATCGCCAGTGAATACAGGGTAACAGCATACAGCGATGACGAAATGTTCCTGCCTAACTTTTATACCGAATTGTTTTTCGAAGCCGTGCCTGGTAAATATCTTGATGTTGATGTTGAAAACTGGCAATGGTCTGAAAAAGATTCCATAATACCAATTATTCTACCCAATGATTATCTTGCACTTTATAATTTTGGATTTGCCCAAAGTCAGGGTTTGCCTCAGGTTTCTTCCGATATGATCAATGAGATTGTTTTTAAGATCAGGATCATTGGAAACGGGGAAAAAAGTATTTTTAAGGGAAGAATTGCCGGATTTTCAAACCGGATCAATTCAATCCTCGTTCCTTATGATTTTCTGGAATGGTCGAATAAAATTTATGGGACTGAAAAACAGGAAAATATCTCCAGAGTTATATTACAAACTGATGATGTTTCCGATTCCCGGTTATATGATTTTTTAAAGGAACGAAACTACGAAACCACCAGCACACAAGCCCGCGCCAATACTTTTCTAAAATATGTATTTTGGGCGGAAGCATTTACTGCATTGATCATAATTGTTTTATCAATGCTCGTATTTATTGTAAGCTTCCATTTGATCCTTACCCGTAATCGCGAGCGAATCCGCTTGTTGATACATATTGGTTATAAATGGCAGCAAATTCGTGTTTTTTACAATGGATTTATTCTTTTACAGATCATTCTGGTAAATGTGGTTGCCATTCCGCTTTATTATGTAATTGAGGGATACCTTCACCAATGGTTGAACGAAAAAGGCTTTTCAACTGATTTTTCTTACCAGGTACCGGTATTTGTATATGCATTAATAATCAGCATCTTTGTTTATCTGTTAAATTATGTCCTGATTACCAGACAAATTAAGAAAATGGTTGTTTAAGTTCTGTTTTTCAACTTTGCCCATATTTTTTTTGAATCTTCCTTGATCATTTCCAGGGAAACAGGCGAAGCCAACCAGAAAATCAGACCGATCAATCCGCCCCAGACAAAGAATGTTGAAAATTGCAACAAAGAAAAGCTGATGGCAATTTCGGCATTAATTCCGTAAAAAGATAAAAGATAAATCAACCCGGCTTCACGCGTACCGAATCCCGCCACAGATATTGGCAGCAGAAGTATCAAGCCTATCAAACTGATGATAAAACCTGTTTCGATAAAGTTGATATGGATTTGCAGGGAAGCTAATAATATTTGTATCCCCAGAAAAAAAACAAAATACGCTATAAAAGAAATCACCCAGGCCAGGATGTTTTTAAATGAAAGCAAACCAATAATGCACTGATCTGTAAATAATAAAATCTTATTTTTTTTTATATGTTTTTTCAAAAACACTTTAAAGAAGAAATGAAGCAGCAATAGTCCTGAAAAAACAATTGCAAATGAAATCAGAATAAGTATCCAGGGTGACTTGACACCGAACACATCAAAATAAAAAAACAATCCGGCCAGTCCAAACCATGACAGGAAAAACAAATCGAACAACCGGTCCACAACTACCGTGCGAAAAGCAGTGATTGCATCTATGCTTTGTATTTCTTTGCGGACATTATAAACTTTAATCAGTTCACCCAGCCGGCCGGGTGTTACAACACCAACACTATAAGAGGAAAGATAAGCCCTGAGCGCATGCAAATATTTATAGAAAAAACCTGTTGAATGTAGCAGGAGCTTCCAGCGGTATGCTTTTATGGCAAGTACAATGATTACAACAGGCAGTACAACAATAAGATACCAAATATTCAGGTCATCCCATGCTTTTGCAAAATCTTTGGTACTGAATGATATTTGCCTGAACAGCAAATAAAGAATTATTGCTGTTGACAGAATTTTAAATATCGTTGATATATAGCGTCTCTTCATTGACCTAAGTTCTTTCTTTTGGTTTTTTGTGTTGACTTTTTCCAGAAAGATCGTGCTTTTTCAAATTGCTTACCGATAAAACCAAGTGGTAATTGTTCAACTACCCATCGGGCAAGGCGCGTTCGCAGAAGGATAAACATCAAGTCAATGATCATTTCCATAAGATATCTGCTGAGCGGAAAACCGGATAGTTTGTATCCGTAGTCCGGTATACTTTTACCAGACCATTTCCTGAATCTGATCCTGATAAAGCTTCCCCGCTTTTTGAAATCATATCCGTGGCTGTGCATTTTTATCGCTTCTTTCTCTGTTAGCTTCTCTGCTGATAGCAATCCTTCTTGCACCATCTCATCAATAATCTTCTGGCCTTTGTGACTGCGTGTAATAATCATTGAAAAACCTTTTCCTCTTTCCTCGTAAACCGGCGCCCAGGCATCACCGCCACTTACATCGGTAAACTCATTGGTAAAATCCGTACAATACAGGCTGTTTTGCAATACATGAAAAGGTATCAGGTAATTGGCATGAAATTTCTTCAGTTCAATTATCCTGCCCGAATCCATTTCCACCCGCATATTTCCGGGCCATTCACCATAACGAAAGAAAAGTTTTTTGATCTTTGTATGGTCTTTTTCACCATAGGTTTTCAGAAAACTTTTTACAGAAGAAAAATAAAGTGTATTACCGTAGAAAGGTCCAAAAATATACCTGATATTTTTTATGGAAGGATCATTGGCTTTTTGCAGTTTTCGAACGGATTGCACTTGTGGCGGGATACCGACAAAAGCCAGCCTGCCATTAAATTTTTCTGCTTCATGCAGTATTTCGTTTACCGGGCTGATTGTGTATTTGCTTTGCGCTGCTTCAAGAATATCCTGTTTTGACCTTGCAATAAAAGGCTCACTCAGCCAGGGTTTTTCATGCGACATTCGGAGGGTGATTACACCATCAATTTCTTTTTTCTCCAGCAGATAGATCAAAACTGCTGAAATGATCCCACCGCTTGCAGCATTTCTCCTGACTTCTTTATCGTTGGCATAGCCGATATATATGTTTTCGTAGGGGCCGGTATATTCATTAAAATGTGAAGTGTTGCTGAAAAAATGCTTTCTGTATTCCGGGAAATTAAATTCCTTACCTGTACATGCGTTCCATAAACGACCGGCCAGATCATCGGAAATTGTTTCTTTGATAACAGGAAGACATTTCCCTTCCCTGTTTTCAAATACGATCTTACCCATGGACAGGCCAACGCAGGAACCACAACGATTGCACAGCTCCGAACGCATCACTTTTTTGAGCTTTTCAATACTTTTCGCAGACATAAAATTGCCTTATTCCCAATTCTGATATAAATGTATTTTGAAATTTGCTTATTATCTTTTCACCAAAATCCTGAAATTTCTTTGGCCCCACAGGAAATAAAACAGTTCCTTTGTGGTGCAACAATTTCCAATTTGTTTTCTTCAACATCACCTTCACTTCCCTGGAAGGCAAAAACCGATGAGGCCCTTCACCATGACCGCCAAAGAGCCCGGTAAAAATTTGGTACGGTATTTCACTTGTTGCAGGTGGACAGCTCAGCACCATTCTTGCATCTTTCCTGGAAACACGCGCCAGTTCCGAAAGAAATCGAATAGGATCAGCAACATGTTCCAAAGTTTCGAGGGAAACGATCCTGTCAAACAGATCATTTTCAAAGGGAAGCTCCGAGTAAGTGCTGATCTTAACCTGCTTTACCCAGGGTCTAACTTTGGCAGCTTCATTCATCAATCCGGAGGAAATCTCTGCATTGATCACTTCTGTTTCCTGTGTAGACTTTTTTATATAGTCATTGGCTTCACAATCCCGACTTGTAATATTCAGGATTTTATGGCCTTTCTCAGCTTTGAGGTGTTCAATTGTTTCTTTGAACCGCTGGTCATGGGCACCTTTAACCTTATTGTTTTCTTCAATGTAAATGGCTGCCACACTATCCCAGTGTGCTTCAACATCTTTGTCGTCCCATTTCTGTTTGTGATTATTTTTTTCCCGGCGAGCCATTATCTTTTAACTCTGTTAAGCATTGCTATCTGGTCAGCCAGCAATCCAATAAAAAACATCATCATACCAAATACAACAACAAGTATTGCACTGTTTGGGAATCGAAGTGTTGTAATATAACCGTAAATGCCCCATGCAAGTCCCAATAAAGTTGTAATCACACTAAACGGAAAAAATATTTTCAAAGGATTGAAAAGCATGATGATCCTGAAAAGTAGCAGGAAGGTTTTGGAACCATCTTTAACCATTTTCACATTACTTTTTCGACCTACCCTTTCTTCAACCTTTATCGGGAAAGTTCCGATGTTATATCCTTCTTTCAGAAATGCCAGTGTTGAGGTAGTTGAGAAAGAAAACCCGTTGGGCATAATATGCAACATTTCTTTGATCAGCTCCCTGTCGAACCCCCTGAAACCCGAGTTATAATCAGGCAGTTTTTGTTCTACCAGGTACTCTCCAATTCTTCTAATCATTTTTTTTCCGGATTGTCTTCTTTTAACCTGGTAAGAAGCTTTATCCCGTTCCCCGATAACCATGTCGTATTCTTTAAGCATTTCAATGAGTTGTTCTAAATACTTTGGGTCATGTTGCCCATCGCTGTCGAGGATAATTACCTTTGTGCCACCGGCTTTCCTTATGCCGGTTTTCAGGGCAGCGCCGTATCCCTTGTTCACGTTGTGGTTGTATAACTTAACAGGATATTCCCTGATTATCCCGGCTGTATTATCGCTACTGCCATCATTGATATAGATCAATTCGTATTTTTTATGGAAGCCCAGATTAACAAATCGTTCCAGTCCGAAACGAATGGCATCTTCCTCATTGTAAGCCGGTACAACAATGGATATTTTTGGTTTTTCACTCATCTTAATATAAATAAAGAACAAAAGTATGAAATGTACAGGATTTGTTTATAAATTCGCCTCGAAAATCATTAACTGCTAATTCTTTAAAAATTAATGCCAAAGATATTGTATGATTTATGTAGTAAGATAAACCCGCTCTGGAGGAATAATTATTTTCAGGCGGTTATCAATTTTCTTAAAAAGGATATTGTAATATTTATCATAGTTTTTACGGCCCTGCTCATAAAGTACGATTATCATCAAACATCTTTTATGGCACCGCAAGGTTTACATCAATGGCGACAATGTGTAGGAGCTGCCTACGCAATGAATTATTATAACTATGATCTAGATATCACTGAACCGAGGATATATTGCCACATATCACAGGGTGGTACCTCAGATAAAACAATTGCCGAATGTCCTATAATCTATTATTTAATCGCTGTTTTTTATAAGATTTTTGGTAATGACGATGCCATTTTCAGAATAGTAAATGCATTAATTCTACTCATTGGATTGTTTTATTTGTTTAAAGCTTCAAGATTACTGCTTGGAGATAAGTTCTGGTCGTTATTACTGCCTGTACTTCTCTTTACTTCACCCACCCTGATTTACTACGGGAACAGCTTCTTGCCTGATACCAGCGCTTTCGGACTTGTTTTTATTTCGCTTTATTTAATTGTACTGTACACCCAAAAACCAAAATTGAGGTATCTTTATTTTGCAGCATTGATCTTTGCCATAGCAGGACTATTCAAGATCACATCTTTGATTTCATACCTTGCAATATCAGGTACTTTTGTTTTAATGTGGATATTTTCAAAATCTTTTCGCCAAAAAGTGAAAATTCTTAAAATATTGCCGGCCATTCTTGTTCCAGTTGTTATGGTCTTGGGATGGTATTATTTCGTC
>CAZTAW010000127.1:743-9447 GCA_964611705.1 uncultured Bacteroidales bacterium | reverse complement strand
GATTTGATAACTCAATGATAATGAGCCCTTAAATTTGACGTTAGTCAGAATTATAGAGGGCATTCCGCAAATAATAAAGAAGAAATATGAAAGTAATTAAAACGACAAGATATGGTGACCCGGAAGTACTGAAAATTGTTGAAGTTGATAAACCGACTCCAAAAAATAATGAAGTACTGATAAGAATTAAAACAATTGCAGTAACCTCGGGTGATTGTAGAATGAGAGCTTTTAATCCACCCTATTGGTATTATAGTATTCCTATGCGATTAATGTTAGGGATATTTAAACCAAGAAAACCTATACAAGGTTTATGGCTTTCCGGTGAAATTGAAAAAACAGGAGAAAAAGTCAGAAAATTTGAGACTGGCCAGCAAATATATGCAAGGACTTTGGATTTAAAATTTGGTGCAAACGCCGAATTTATTTGTCTGCCTGAGAATTGTATAATAGGATTAAAACCAAGGAATCTTTCTTTTGAGGAATCAGTATCAATCCCTTTTGGTGGAATGACAGCATTACACTTTTTAAAAAAAGTAGATATTAAAAAAGATGATAAAGTGCTTATTTATGGTGCATCGGGTTCAGTCGGAATTGCCGCTGTTCAACTTGGAAAATACTATGGAGCTGAAATTCATGGAGTTTGTAGTACAGGAAATATAGACATGGTAAAAAGTAATGGAGCTGATTATGTGATTAACTACAACGAACAAAACATATCAGATTTATCTGACAAATTTGATATTATTTTTGATGCTGTGGGAAAAATTAATAATTCAATTGCAAAAAAAATATTAAAAGAAAATGGCCGGTTCGTTTCAGTATTTAGTTCCGGACATGCACAAGGAGGAAGTAAAGAACTAAATTATATGACTGAACTGGCAGAAAAAGGAATTTTAAAACCAGTTATTGACGTAATTTATCCTTTTGAGCAGATTGTAGATGCACATAAATATGTTGATAAGGGACATAAAAAAGGAAATGTAGTTCTGAAGGTAAATGAAAAATAACGAACGCACAAAATCATTTTTATACAACATAATAATAACCAACTCAAAAGTGATTCTTCAGATTGGGAAATAGACAGCCGGATTGATAAACAGGAAAATGATTGTGTAATTCAAAAAGAACATGGGAACGCATTCCAAAAGACAGATTTGAAAACAACCCTTGTAGATTCTGGGATTAATTCGATAACAGTTGGTGGATTGGTAAGTCATGGATGTGTTAAAGCAACTTGTTTGGGCGGATTATCAGAGGGATTTGAAATAAGTTTACTAAAAAATGGACATACAAATTGGAACAAAGATGCTGATACCAAAATATTGGAAACAGAGAAGGAACTAATCAAAAACGGAGTGAAAATTAAAGACATCAAAAATTCATCGGATGATTTTAATTCGAGAAAATCTCTCAACGATATGACAATTAAAGAATTAGGTAAATTATTCCCGATTGTTATAACCGATTATTCCAACAAGTGGCCCGATTTGTATGTTTCAGCGATGAAAACAATTACTGACTCATTTTCAAATAATGAAATAATTAAAATTGACCACATTGGTAGTACGGCGATTCCTGGATTAAAAGCGAAACCAACGATTGATATTTTGATTCAGGTTTCAAAACAGATTGATATTCAGAAATTACAGGATACTTTTAAATCACTTGGATATTTAATCAATGACCATCCAGAAAACCCTGCCCCGCATCTGACTTTTGTAAAAGGATATACAAAGCAAGGATTTAAAGGACAAGCATATCATTTTCATATTAGATACCAAGGAGATTGGGACGAAATTAGGTTCAGAGATTATTTGATTAAAAATAAAAAGATTGCAAAAGAGTACGAAACATTGAAATTAGAACTTGCAGAGAAATATCCAAATGATAGGGAAGCATATACTGATTCAAAAACAGAATGGATAGAAAAAATTAATAACTTGACACGAAAATAATGCACGACCGCACAGTCGAGTAGATGGCCGGTGAGCCGTTAAGCCCACCGGAGCACCTCTCACACCATCCGCCAGCCGGCGGATACGGGTCACGTACTGGGCGGTTCATCAAACAATAGGGAAAAGCGTAGGAGTAAATTTATGGGAAGCTCATTTATACCGAAGAATACCAAACAAAATCAGAAGCATTAATAAGAGAAAAACAACTTAAAAGTGCAAAAGGTCGGGAATACATATGGTCAATTGTTAATTCATCTAATTGACTTCTTTTTCATTCGTTTCGCACGTCAATTTACCGCATTTTTTACAAATCACAGGATTTTAATATTCTAATTATAAACATATTAACAAAGATCAACAAATGAATTCCTGCCAAAAGGGGTGTTAATTAAGTTTTTTTTTATATTTATGAATTA
The DNA here is from genome assembly GCA_964611705.1 of uncultured Bacteroidales bacterium. Lineage (GTDB taxonomy): Bacteria > Bacteroidota > Bacteroidia > Bacteroidales > JAIOZK01 > JAIOZK01. Next base: position 7,073 of record CAZTAW010000127.1, on the reverse strand, counting down.
TTAGAAGGAGTTTACCATTTAGACTTAACAGACTAGTTATGAAGAAGTCAGGTTGGAAATATTATTTTCCTCACAAAAGAATAATTATAACAATTCTTTCTCTTTTATTTTTTCTAAATCATAGTCATATCCTTCATTCACAGGTTATGGTATCCGCTACCGGAAAGCCAACATCGCTAACGATTTGCCAGGATGACAGCACTTTTTCCCTGCTTATTGCCAACACTACAGGAAGCACAATGAGTGGGGCAACTTTATTACTTGACCTTCCATCAGGTTGCCGGTATATTCCTGGCTCCATTGTAGGGTCAACCGAACTGGATATCACAAACCTGAACCAACCCACTTTTGATGTACCGGATATTTTGAACAACACAGCACATGACATTGAATACAATGCGGAAATTGTTTGCGATTACAATAACACACAAGATTTTAATTACATACTAACCTATAATTCAACGGATTATACAGGTAGCGATTCTCCCTTACAGAACTATTATTTTGCATCATTGGTAATTACAAATATTACAAACAGTTCTGCTTCAATCCCAGTTAACTCCACTGTTACAAGAGATATAACCATTGAACAACAAGGATTAAATGCATCTCTTGACACCCTATATGTTTTGGATGAACACTCACCGGATATAGAAGTAATATCCGTTAATATTGGCACTTTGATCATTGATCCCGGGCCAGGTCCGGTCTTGGTGGATACTATTATTATCACAGGAAGTGATTTACCGGGTGGTAATAATCTTTTTGATTACGGTGAATCCGTTGTTGTATCTGAAACCGTAAAACTGGTAGGCTGTGATGATGGGGAAAGTACAATTAAGGCTGCCTGGGGATGTTATGGTGATATTTGTGATTATTATTCGGCATTTCCATCAGTTTCCCCTGCATCAGGCATCACGGTTATTGATATGGATTTTACCAGTAACCGAAAAGGTTGGGGGTTTATTGACAACTCGGGCTATGTTGAGTTCACTATTCATAATGACGGGTCGGGAGAAGGCACTGCTTTTGACCTGGTAACTCTGGCCGGATTTTCACGCAGTGGAGGTACATATTATCCGAATGGTGACTATTTGAATGAAATTGATTCATTTTCGGTGAATGGATACTATCAGGAAGCTACCTATAATTACGCACCAGGTGCAGTCAACGGAGAATATGCGCATTATTTCACCTACAGTTTTGATTTTGACCCGGATGGCCCCGGAACAGGTATTGAAGATATGGATGGTGATGGTTATTTTGATGATCTTCCGGTTGGGAATACAGTTACTGTGAGAGCTCATACTTATTATGACTGGGATGAAGCCGTTGCAACAATCTCAACTGGAAATAATTGCGGCAGAGGATGGACAGACAACGACTGGCAAGCTTTCCGCATGGGATATCAATATACTGATCAGTGCTATGTAACTCCTGATGTGGATTGGGCAAGACCCTCACACTTGCTTATGTTTATGACCTATAATACAAAAACATTACAGCATATAATGCCTCCGGATATTTACGAAGGCGAGCCTGTTTTTATGGAACAGGAAGTTGTTACCACAACACATGTTGATGATGATGGCTGCCCGAATGACTCAGTAATATATATCGTTGAATTGCCTGACGGAATTGAACTTGGTCCTGGTAAAGCAACCTTTAAAGGTGTTGATATGGGAACACCGCAAATTACAGGAAACACCATCACTTATTTTCTTGATAAAAATCAGATAAAAAGTGGAGGCTGGTTCAGGGTGCCCTTGCAATTGGATTGTGAGGTTCAGCATGATCCAACAGCAACCGTTAATGCGCGCTTAAAATTCTGGTGTGATAAAACGGATTACCCTGCCAGGTATTTTACCTATTGGTGTTCAACCTCCAACATCTTCGGTTTACAATGCCCACCCGGAAGTTGCACGGATCCGTATATATCAGAATTCTCCGTTCAACGAACAACAATGGGCTGGACAGACAATAAGCTCACAACACATGTTGATCCATCCACACCTGGAATACAGCTCGATCATGCTATGGCAAAAGACTCGATTCGAATTGAAGCCTCAGGAACACTTAACGGCCCGGCTGACCAACTTTTCTTTAAAGTACAACATAATAATCTGCCCGGCAACTGGAGTGACAATCTTTTCTTTGACTACCTGATTGATACTCTTTATTTTCTTGATCATGAAACCGGAGAATGGGACACATGCTATGATAACAACATTGTTATTAAAAACGGAACAACCTCCTCCCTTGAATTGGATATTACTGAGTTGACAGGTGCTGGCGAATGCCTTGAAGGTGTTACTTTTTCGGACGGAGATTCACTATCTTATGTAATTATCGGCCAGATAAAAAATGTGTCGCGCACAAATTGGGAAACAGTGCCTGCATTACGTGCACGATTTTATGCACAGGAAGGAAATGAAGAACTATATTGCAACGACCGGGGAACTACTTTTAATATACTTGGAAGTAATTATTCCTTTTATTCAAATTCTTGGATTAATCCGAATCCATTAGAAGGATGTACAAACTTCTATTATTATGCCCAAATTTACAGGTGGCTTGATGATTGTGGAGGCGTTTATCCTTTCCCAAATGAAGTGAGACCTTATGTTGTATTGGATACATTAACCATCACGATGCCACCTGGTTTTGAATATCAACCCGGTAGCGCTGCTCACAGATACCGGACATCTTCCGGCTCTTTTCCAACTGAATCCATTGCCGATCCTATCATCCAGGTAAACCCAACAGAAACCTTGCTAACTTTTATTCGGGATACGAGCTGGAGCTACTCAGCTTATTACGATTGTAGCAGTAACGAAGACAGAATTAGTTTCACTGTAACACCTTCCTGCCAGGCATCTGCAAATTTCTCTTATAACTTGAACACTTCAGGGGAATATCAGTTTTATGCTGATGGAACAGGTGTCTCATTCAACAGATCTGTCAACCGAAATGAAGCATACACACCTGCTGATATTGAATTAACTCCCCTGATTACAACAACAGAAGGAAAAACAGATACAGTTTCATGGGAAATAAGGCCTTGCAACACAACTGATTTTGTTGCTGATTACAACTGGCTGGGATTTGAAAGTGCTTCCGAAGGAATTGAAATTGTTGAATTAATAGATATCAGTGATCCCATCAATCCGGTCAACATACCTTTATCAGTATATGGGCCAGGTAAAACCTGGGCGCAGCTCGGGACATTTGATGGTGGATCATGTTATGAGTATCAGGTAAAAGCAACCTATACCAGTTGCTCATACGATTCTCTTCTGCTTAGGCAAGCTTTTAATTGTGCCGGTTATCCGGTTAACCCGGAAGCAGGTTACAACCCCACAGCTTATTCATGCAATGAAAATAATCAGTACTTATACATTGATCCCAAAGATGTTAATTTAAATCTGAATATAACCTCTCCTGTAAATCCGGTTAGTTTATGCGATACCTTAACCTATGAAGCAGAAGTAACCAATACACAGCTATCCTATGCATACAATCTGCTTCTTACTGTTGCCGTACCGCCGGGGGTTACAATTCTTCCCTCTACCTCTGAAATTAAATATCCTTATACAACAGGTTCATTTGTTTCGCTCAATGACCCTGTAAACGAACCCGCTGGCAGTGACAAATGGGTGTATAAGATTTCGCAGGATACCAATACAATAAATTTTTTACACGGTGTTGACAGCATTCCGAAAAACGGTTATAAAATCCGTTTTGACATTATAACGGATTGTGACCTGATTTCAGGGAAACCTTTAAAAATGACCGCTGCTGCATCAAATGCATGTGGAGCAGAGGTTACAAGAACTTCCTACACCTCACCTATACTTATAGAAGGATTACCTACCAGTACGAACCTCTATGTATTGAACATTAGCAGTAATCCTTACTTGTTAACATGTGATAGTGCCTCAGAAATCAAGGTTAAAATTATCAACCTCGGTCCCAACTCAGTTTCAAGTATTGAAAGATTAAGTGCTTCTATTGATGATGCCTATGATTATGTTCCGGGTTCTTTGTTTGGTATTCATAATGGCCCATCAGGAATTGCCTCCAACCAGGTAATCGGGGGGATCAGATATCTGGAATTTTCCATAATGCCCAACCTTCCTGTAAATGATTCTATTGTTTTTACCTATGATTTACAGGATATTGATCCGGGAAGTCTTGTATGTGATACCATTACCCTGCAAACCAGCGCCATGCTGGTAGCCAGTGTCCCCTGTCCGACTGCACCCAATGACACCTGTTTGATCCACTCAATCACTACTTCTGTTAACACGAACCTTGAAGTAAGAAAAGATAATGTTGAATTTGGCACATATTCGGCTTTTAGCATACCTGAGGGGGATTCGGCAGAAAACGTCAATCTTGATTATTCCGTAATAAATAACGGAGTTTTCCCATTGAATAGTGATAGTCTTACCGTTGTTTTTGTGCATGATGCAAACAACAATGGAATAGCTGATGAAACCGGATCTGATATACTTTCTTCTCAAATAGTATTTTCCAAAGATCTATCTCCAGGCGACAGTCTGACTTCCAATGTATTATTCAGTGCGCCTTCTGATAAGATATGTGATATGCTTGCCGCTATTCGGCTTTCAGAGGACTCTTGTATTTGTTACGAAACAGTGCTGCCAATTCCCTCCATTCAACTGTTTAATGCAGGACCCGATACCATCGCCTGCTCAAGTGAATCATTACAAATTGGTTACGATTCTCTGAACGGTCAGACTTACCAATGGGTTCCTTCCATTTATCTGAGCTCTTCAACGGTCTCAAATCCGATATTTTCATATGGAAGCACCCCTTTTCAACCTGACACCTTATTATATACCCTAATTACAACCCGACCCGGAGGCTGTGTAAACAGGGATAGCCTGGAAATAATTGTATATCCTGAGCCTGCCGCATTTGCCGGCTCGGATGAATCCGTATGTGCAAATTCATCGCATAGTTTTTCCAACTCACAAAATAAACCAACAGCTTCAGGTTATTTATATCTTGAGTGGTCAGGTGGAACAGGCTACTTTAACGATTCTTCTCTGCTGCGGCCTACTTATTATCCCGGACAAAACGAGTTGGGTCCGATAAATCTCAGACTCATTGCCTATGGAGCCGGAACATGTGAAAATGACACCTCATTTATGACTCTTACCATTGATACCGTGCCCGCTCCGAATTTTACTTTGAGCCCGAATGATACTGTATGCATTGATGAACAAATGAACTTTTTCGGCAGCAGCACCACAACAATAGATACCTGGAGATGGGATTTTGGAGATGGACAGATAACAATAAATCAAAATCCAACTCATTCTTATTCTGATACAGGAAGTTATGAAGTAGAACTATGGGTTGAAAACACCTATGGCTGCCGGGATTCAATTGCTGATACCGTTCGTGTTGAAGATCCTGCCATTGATTTTTTGATAAATCCAAATCCTGCCTGTATTGGCGATACAGTTTTCTTCACCGGCATTGGAACTGCTGATTTCACGGAATGGCTTTGGGATTATGGGGATAACACAACAGCTACCGGACATGATGTTACACATGTGTATTCTTCAGCAGATACTTTTGATGTTATATTATCAGTTTGTACCAAAACAGTTTCATACCAGATCATTGTTCATGAAGAAGCCAGTACTGATGCGGGTTCTGATGAAAGGATTTGCGAAACACATCCCTTTGATTTTTCATCATCATCTATACAGCCTTCGGCAATCAACCAGGATTCCGTAAAATGGATCGGAGGCATGGGTACTTTTACACCTCCTGATACCCTTGTGCCGGTTTATACTCCCACAGCAGGAGAGGTCGGGCCTGTTGTCTTAGGCCTGGTTGCATACAGCAAATTACCCTGCGATAATGACACCTCATTCATGACCTTAACTTTCGACACCCTCCCTGACCCTGATTTTGTCTATTCACCTGACAATAACATCTGTGTTAATGAGCTTATTACATTCAACGGGTCAAATAATAATTTTACTAACATCACTTCCTGGCAATGGGATTTTGGGGATGGCAGTTTTGCCTCAGGACAAAGTGTTAACTATGCATATTCCCAGGCAGGGACTTATGAAGTCTGGTTAACCCTCACCAATGCCGTAGGTTGCACAGATTCAATTTCACAATTAATTGAAATCAATGAATTACCTGTTGCAAACATTTCGGCCTCACCGGATACGGTTATTTGTGCTGAGCTGCCATTTACATTCAATGGTAGCAGTACCACCAACATCACCTCCTGGATTTGGGATTTTGGCGATAATACAACCGGCTCAGGACAAACAG
>CAZTAW010000127.1:0-733 GCA_964611705.1 uncultured Bacteroidales bacterium | reverse complement strand
AGTCGCGCATATTTACAACCAGCCAGGAATTTATACCGTAAGATTGATCGTAATCAATGAAAACAGTTGTTCGGATACGGTTTGGCAGGAAGTTACGGTAATGGAGTTACCTCAGGGCGATTTTACTCTTGATCCGCAAGATACAACATGTACCAATAATCCGGTTACATTCTCGGGATTTGAGATAAGCGGAAATATCACTACATGGCAATGGGAATTTGGTGATGGTGGAACAGCAAACGGTCAAACAGTTACTCATAGTTATATCTCACAGGGTGATTACACGATTTTATTGATTTATAGTGATGACGACGGATGTAAGGACACAGCATCCCATACTTTGCGAATCGAACAACTTGATGTGGATTTTATGCATTCTCCCAATCCAAGTTGCGTGGATTACATGGTAAACTTCACCGGAATGGATTTCAATGGAAATACAGGATTCACCCAGTGGGAATGGGATTTTGGAGATGGAAACACCGCTATTGGTAAAAATGTCAGCCATATCTACCCCAATGCAGGAGTATATATCGCAACGCTTACAGTTTGTTCGGAAGTTGTTCTCCGTTCTATTACAGTAAATCCCCAAGCTTTAGCAGATGCCGGAAGTGATGAAGCAATTTGTGAAGACCTTAATTTTGATTTTAGTAATGCTGATATACCCGCCTCTGCCAGTGGTTACAGTTCTCTGCAATGGTCAGGTGGATTGGGTAGCTTTGATGATCCTGCT
>CAZTAW010000126.1:0-9632 GCA_964611705.1 uncultured Bacteroidales bacterium | reverse complement strand
AATCCTGGGCCACATCATAAACTGTTGAATTGGCAAGCCCATCTGCTTCCGTATATGTATTGGTACAGTATTTTTGCGCTTCAGCAAATTGCCATGCTATAAACAATAATAGTAATAATTTAGTTTGTATCACTCTCATCCTACAAAGTCATAAGTTTAATGTCCTGCAATCTACCGATTACAATGTGTGTAACACTTGCTTCTGTAAGTGTGGTTAATTATTTATTCACAACTAATGGTCAGTGTAAAGATATAAAATCTTTTTATTTTATAACGCATCGGATTTAATGAAATTGAGTCATCCTATAAATATCCGGTAGTAAAACACAGGATTGTATAATTCAAGGTAATTTTTAGGATCTGACAGCAGTTCCTCTATGGTTTTCTTAACTTTTTTGTTTTTGGCCACATTGCGTGTTATTCTGTTAATAAATTTGTTGTGCATAATAATTTTCTGCAAATCATAGCTGCGTCGCATGATTTTACCAAATTTTTTAGCAACGGCTATATCATATCCCTTCATTGCTGCTTCACTAAAATCATTGTTTTGCAGGCATTCATGAAGATGACCCGCGGCAATTCTTCCCGTATTCATTCCGTATGCAATTCCTTCGCCTGTAACGGGATTTGTGATAGAAGCAGCATCTCCGACCAGCAAGAATCGCTTACCGGAAATCTTACGCTTGCCCTTACTAAAAGGGATTATACCTCCTCTTAATGGAGAAATGCGCTCAGCACCTTTTAGTCTTTGGGTAAATAAGGGATGTTCTTCCAAAACCTGACGGAAAAATTTTTTAATATTCAGTTTCTTTTTTTGTGCAATACCGGCATTCACACCCAGGCCAATGTTATAAGTATTTTCAACACCCGGAAAAATCCAGATATATCCGGGTATAAAATTATGCATGCTATAGGCCTCCATCACATCATTATCGTAAATTGGCTGCAGGTTTTTGTAATAACATTGCATGGTAAGAAAAGTATGCTTCCAATTGTGCCTGAAATTAAGTAACTTTCTTGCTGTTAGCGAGCCAGCTCCATCAGCTCCAACCAGCACTTTTCCGTAAATTTTTTCAGTGCCGTTGGCAAGATAAACATTTTCAGCGGCAAGTCCGATATCAGTAACCCTGAACCTTTCTCTAAAAATTATATTGGTATCCTGCTTAAGCTTTTCTAACAAAAAATTATCAAAATCTTTTCTTTTAAAAATATAGCAAAAATCATGATTGAAATGATTTCTGAAACAATTTCGGAAATCAACGTGCTGTCTGCTGGGAGCATAAAATCTAACGCCTCTGATGATGTTTTTTTGTGGAAGCTGCAGAAACTCATCAAGCAAACCCAGCTCATTCATTTCAAATAAAATATGGCTTGTCAGGCCATCACCACAAACCTTGTCACGCGGGAATCCGGCCTTATCAACAACGGCAACGTGGTATCCCATTCGGGCAAGATGAAGCGCAGTTCCTGCACCTGCAGGTCCGGCTCCTGCAATTACTACATCATAGAGTTTTTTATTCATTCCCAGAGTTGAATTTGTGTTGTAAAATTACAAACATAAAACAGATTAAAAAAAAATAAAAACCCGACATCATGTCATATCCATATATTTTGATATTATTGATAACATGCTGTATTTATGCCATGTAGCTTATATGGCATAATTTATGATTGGTCAGGCAAATTATCAATCCTTATTGGATCAAATTCAGTAATTTTGTTTAAAATACTTTTTTATCATGAGCGAACAAGTTGAAAACACACAATGCCTGATCATTGGTTCCGGACCAGCAGGTTATACTGCGGCTATTTATACAGCACGCGCAGACCTGAAACCAATGATTTATGAAGGTTTACAACCGGGCGGACAATTAACCACAACAACGGAAGTCGAAAATTTCCCGGGCTACCCTGAAGGTACACAGGGTACTCAAATGATGGAAGACTTCAAAAAACAAGCTGAAAGATTTGATGCGGATGTTCGTGCCGGTATGATCATGAAACTTGACCTGTCAGAAAGGCCTTTTACAGCCAAAGCAGATGATGGTAAAACCATTAAAGCCGATACTGTTATCATTTCAACCGGTGCAACGGCCAAATGGCTTGGGCTTGAAAGCGAAAGTAAGTTTAATGGCTATGGTGTTTCGGCATGCGCAACCTGCGATGGTTTTTTCTATAAAGGAAAAGATGTGGCAGTTGTTGGTGGCGGAGATACGGCAGCCGAGGAAACTACTTACCTGGCCAAGCTTTGTAAAAAAGTTTACCTCATTCACCGCCGTGATGAATTGCGCGCTTCCAAAGCCATGCAGAAGAAAGTATTTGACACACCCAATATTGAAGTGATATGGGATCATATCCCCAAAGAAATCATCGGAACGGAAGAAGGATTTAACAAAGCTGTTACCGGTGTGATTGTTAAAAATGTAAAAACCAGTGAAGAAAAAACAGTGGATATTGACGGCTTTTTCGTGGCAATCGGGCATAAACCCAATTCCGACTTCGTGAAAGGGCAACTCGACATGGATGATGTTGGCTACATCAAAACAAAACCCAGCTCAACCAAAACCAGCATAGAAGGTGTATTTGCCTGCGGAGATGTGCAGGATCATATTTTCCGGCAGGCAGTAACCGCTGCCGGTACCGGATGCATGGCTGCCATTGAAGCGGAAAGATTTTTGTCTTCTGTTTAAAGATTATTGATTCAGGAAAAAAAACGTATCCCTGATTATATGTTGCAGGGATATTTTATTTTTATTCACAACAAGGTATGTATATACTTAAATTAACTAATCATTAATTTTTGTTCCTACTTGACTTTGTTATCTTATATATACTATTTTAGTCGCTGGATTAAATAATTAAAGCAAGTTGAAAACGAAACCATTTAAGATTTTAGGCCTTTTGTTTTTTTCATTATTGATCAGTTCTGCTGCTATTAAGGCTCAACCCTCAAAATACAAAATTGTTAATCTCAATGAGGAAAAATACCAGGATATTAAATTTAACGACATCATAAAAAAATACAAGGGAAAGGTAATCTACATTGATTTCTGGGCCAGCTATTGCAAGCCCTGTATCGAGGAATTTCCATTTATAAAAAACCTGCAAAAGAAATACAGTCATCAAAAGCTGAACATAATCTTTGTTTCATTCGACAGAAATGCCTATCAATGGGAACAAACAATTAAAGACTTACAGGTTTATGGCAATCATTATCTGGTAAATTCCAAACTGGTGAGTGAGATCAAAGAACAACTTAAACTGTCATCCATTCCCAGGTATGTCCTTATAAATAAAAGAGGTAAAATCGTGAATACGGATGCCAAAGAACCAAGTAATCCTAAATTAATCAAAGAAATTGACGCAATGTTATAAAACCAATAATTCATTATAAACCAAAAACTAACATCATGAGAAAAGCGCTTACATTAGTTACAGCATTGTTGTTTGTCAGCTATGCATATTCGCAGGATTTGCCCACAAATCCGGAACCCGGAAAATGCTATGTAAGGTGTGTTACACCCGACATTTTTAAGACAGTAGAAGAAACCATCGTGGTAAAACCGGCATATAAAAAGCTTGTTTTACACCCGGCAGAGTATAAAACCGTTACTGAAGAAGTTCTTGTAAAGGAAGCAAGTGAAAAGTGGATTGTTCATGAAGCCGAATGGGGAACAGAAGAAGTTACCTATACTGAAAAAGAAAAAGCTTCAGAGCTTTCAGCAACCGAGGCCACTTTTACTGACAATTTTGTTAAATTAGAGATCAAACCTGCTTCCGCGGTCTGGTCAATGGGTGAAAGGTTGCCGGGATGTGCTTCCGCAGACCCCAATGATTGCCGTATCTGGTGCTACAAAGAAATTCCTGCTATCTTTGAGAAGTTTCCCATAGAAGAACTTGACGAGGATGCAAAAGCAACAGCTACGCCAATACCTGAAATAAAAAATACCTATACCAAAAGGGTCGTTGTAAAAGAACCTTATATCGAAAAAATTGAAATCCCGGCAGAATATGCCACCATTACCAAAACCGTATTGGTTAAGGATGCCTGGGTTGAAGAGATTGAAGTGCCTGCCGAGACCATCACGGTAACCAAAGAAGTTCTTGAAAAGAAAGGCGGACTTACAGTTTGGGAAGAAGTTGATTGCGAATTGACCGAATATTCCGTATTACCGATCAATTGGAATCTGGCAAGCTATACATTAACAAATTCAGCAAAAGAGATCATTGATGAAAAACTGATTCCGATTCTGGAAGAAGAAAAAAATGTAATGGTTGAGATCGCTTCCCATACCGATTCACGCGGTAGTAAGGAAGACAACCAGGTGCTTTCAGAGCGAAGGGCGCAGGCAGTTGTTAATTACCTGATTTCAAAAGGAATTAATGCAAGCCGTCTGGTACCCAATGGTTATGGAGAAACCAAGCTTCTCAACCGTTGTGCTGATGGCGTATCCTGCACCGAAAGAGAACATCTTCAGAACAGAAGAACCGAATTCAGGATTATCAGCCAGTAATATCATTAACAAATAATTCTCATCCAACCCCACCCTTTCTTCGGTGGGGTTGTTTTTTAGTTCGCTTTTTTTGTACTTTTGAATGAATTCAAAATTTAATGTCATGAGTAAAAAAATACCACCTCATTATTTGAAAGTGAAGGAAAAACACCCGGAATATGTTGAGGCAGTTGAAAAACTTGGAGAAGTTACCAAAAACACAGGTCCTGTTGATGTAAAAACAGCCCACCTTTTACAACTGGCTGCTGCCGTTACAAATAAATCAGAAGGTTCCGTACACAGCCATACCAGACAACTTATACAAATGGGCGCAGACCCTATGGAAGTCCGGCATGCGATTATCCTGTTGACAAATACCATTGGATTTCCAAATGTAATGGCCGGTCTTACATGGGCCAATGACATCATTGACGATTTTAAGGAATAAGATGGCCGAAAGGGAAAACCGGATTAAAAAAGCTTCCTGGATAAGTATACTAGGTAATGCAGTATTATCTATTCTGAAAATACTGATCGGTTTTGTTTCAGGCAGTATGGCTGTCATCGCCGACGGGATTGATTCTGCAAGCGATGTTATGGCATCCGTTGTTACGCTTATTGCAGCCCGGATCATTTCAAAACCGCCTGATCCAAAATATCCTTACGGGTATATAAAAGCAGATACTATTGCAACCAAAGTACTTTCATTTATCATTTTCTTTGCAGGTGCCCAGCTTGCAATTACAACAATAAGATCACTTATTGAAAATGAAAGTCGTGAGGTTCCATCAATGATTGCAATTTATGTAACCCTATTTTCCATGGCTGGGAAATTATTTCTTGCCCTATACCAGAAGCATATCGGTAAAAAAACAGAAAGCTCCATGCTGCTGGCCAATGCCACAAACATGTGGAATGATATCATTATTTCCGGATCGGTTTTCGTTGGGCTGGTTTTTACTTTTATTTTCAGGTTGCCCATACTCGATACAATAACCGCCCTTCTGGTAAGTGCATATATTATGCATTCCGCCTTCAGAATTTTTCTTAAATCAAACCTTGAGTTAATGGACGGTGTGGATGATAAACATATCTACAATCAAATATTTGATGCTGTTGATGCCATTGATGGCGCTTACAAGCCACATCGTGTTCGCACCCGTAAAATGGGCAAATATTACATCATAGGCATTGACATTGAAGTGGATGGTAATATTACAGTAAACCAATCACACCAGATTGCTCAGAATGTGGAAGATAACATTAAAAAATATGTGAAGAATGTTTATGATGTTATCGTTCATGTTGAACCATACGGGAAAGCACATAAAGAAGAACCGTTTGGAGTGTCAAAAGAGCATTTGAAATAATTTTACGGTTATATTTTTTAAATTCTGTATACTGCCTTCTGAAAGCCTGTTAATAATTCTCTGAAAACTCAGCCTCTGCCACAAGCCCACAATCATTATCTTTGCATTGCAAAACATTGCTAATATAATCAATTGATAATGGTATCATTCTTCAAAACAAATGATGACAAGATCATCGCGGTCCAAAAACAAAACAAGCTCACTGAATCCGAAACAAAAAAGCTGAACTGGCTTTTTTCTGATGCACAAGCACTTGCAGCTATTGAAATCAATGGAAATTACATAGGGCCCAGAAAGGAAATGATCACCCCCTGGAGTTCCAATGCCGTGGATATTTGCAATAACATGGGCTTTGATGACATCCTGAGAATAGAAGAGTTTAGTGAAGTTGAAACAAATAAGCCTGATTATGATCCCATGCTGCAGGCTTTTTATCAAGGCCTTGACCAGGATATATTCACTATAGAACATGACCCTGAACCTGTCAGATACATTAAAGATATTGCGGATTATAACCAAAAAGAAGGGCTTGCCCTGAGTGAAGATGAGATTGAATATCTGCAGAATATCAGCAAGCAGATCGGGCGTCAACTCACCGACAGTGAAGTTTATGGTTTTGCACAAATCAATTCCGAGCATTGCCGGCATAAGATTTTCAACGGAACCTTTATTATTGATGGAGAAACAAAAAAAGAATCCCTTTTTGCCCTGATCAGGAAAACCTCAAAGGTGAATCCCAATCGTTTGGTTTCAGCTTATAAAGATAATGTCGCATTTATCCTGGGTCCGAAAGTTGAACAATTTGCCCCGGAAACCCATGACAAAGCCGACAATTTTAAAATCAAGGATATTGACACAGTTATTTCTCTGAAAGCCGAAACACATAATTTCCCAACTACTGTTGAACCTTTTAACGGGGCTTCAACCGGAACGGGTGGTGAAATCCGTGACCGTATGGCAGGTGGAAAAGGTTCACTGCCCCTTGCCGGTACGGCAGTTTATATGACTTCCTATCCAAGAAGCACAGCAGACAGAAAATGGGAGCAGAAAACCCACGCCAGGAAATGGCTTTATCAAGCTCCTGAAGAAATACTTATCAAAGCTTCCAATGGCGCCAGCGACTTCGGGAATAAGTTTGGCCAACCCCTTATCAATGGAAGTGTACTAACCTTTGAACATGAGGAAAACAATAAAACCTACGGCTATGACAAAGTGATAATGCTCGCCGGTGGTATTGGTTTTGGGAAAAAAGAAGACAGCACCAAGGATATTCCTGAAGAAGGAGATATCATTGTTGTGTTGGGCGGTGACAATTACCGTATTGGAATGGGTGGCGGAGCAGTTTCCTCGGTTGCAACAGGTGAATACGGAAATACCATTGAACTGAATGCCGTTCAGCGTGCCAATCCCGAAATGCAAAAACGTGTTTATAATGCCATACGGGCCATGACCGAAGCAGGAAAGAATCCTATTGTTTCTATTCATGATCATGGAGCGGGAGGGCATCTCAACAGCCTTTCGGAACTGGTTGAAGAAACAGGCGGGGATATTGACATAAATAAACTTCCCGTTGGTGATCCCACGCTTTCCGTAAAAGAAATCCTGGGGAATGAGTCCCAGGAGAGAATGGGACTGATCCTGAAACAAAAAGATGTTGAAGACTTCAATCAGGTTTGCGAAAGGGAAAGATCACCTGTTTATTATGTCGGTAAAGTCACCAGCGATCATGAATTGAAATTCAAAAAAGATGATCATTGCCCGGTTGATTTGAAACTGGAATATTTATTCGGTAAACCACCAAAAACAGTTTTGGAAGACACAGCGCCTGAAAGCAATTTCAAACCGGTGAGATATAATAAGGAAATAATCAATTTTTATGTTGAAAATGTTTTGCAATTAGAAGCTGTTGCATGCAAAGACTGGCTTACCAACAAGGTTGACCGTTCTGTTACCGGGCGGGTGGCCAAACAGCAATGCGCGGGTACAGTTCAGCTTCCGTTGAATAATTTGGGTGTTTCGGCACTGGATTATCAGGGAGAGAAAGGTGTTGCCACAGCAATAGGCCATGCACCTGTTAGCGGATTGATTGACCCTGCAAAAGGTTCTGTACTCTCCGTTGCCGAAGCCCTTACCAATATCATCTGGGCACCAATTGCGGAAGGATTAAAAGGTGTTTCCCTGAGCGCCAACTGGATGTGGCCTGCGAGAAATCCCGGTGAAAATGCCAGACTATACGAAGCCGTTCAGGCCATTAGTGATTTTGCCTGCGATTTGGGTATCAATATTCCTACCGGGAAAGATTCACTTTCAATGACACAGAAATACCCTGACGGCAAGGTCGTGTATTCGCCCGGAACCGTCATCGTATCAGCCGTTGGGGAAGTCAGCAATATCAGGAAAGTTGTTGAACCTGTCCTTCAGCCTGTTCCCGGTTCAAAACTGATCCATCTGGATTTCTCCAATGATAATTACCAACTTGGAGGAAGCAGTTTTGCACAAAGCATGAACAGTATTGGTGGTCAGGCGCCCACTGTTATTGATACTGCTTATTTTAAAAATGCATTTAACACGATTCAACAATTAATACTTGACGAAAAAATACTGGCAGGCCACGATATTTCTGCCGGAGGCATGATCACAACCTTGTTGGAAATGACATTCGGAAGAAATGATACGGGGATGATGATTGAGCTGAACGGGATAGATGAAACAGATATTGTGAAAATCCTCTTTGCCGAGAACCCCGGAATTATCATTCAAGTCAGCGATAATAAGGTAACAGAAATCCTGGATGCTGCCAATGTTCAATATTCAGTGATCGGATATCCGACAAATGATGGAAAAGTATTCGTTCAAAAAGAAATGGAAATCTATGAGTTTGATTCTGTTTCTCTCCGTGATATCTGGTTTAAAACTTCCTACCTGATGGACCGCAAACAATGCGGAGAGAAACTTGCCTTGCAGCGTTACAAAAATTACAGGAAACAGGAAATCCTTTTTAAGTTTCCTGATCATTTTTCGGGTAAAACTTCTCAATACGGAATAGAATTAAGCCGGCGCAACCCCAGTGGTGTAAAGGCTGCAATAATCCGTGAGCAAGGCGTAAACGGCGATCGTGAAATGGCTTATTTGATGCACCTGGCCGGTTTTGATGTAAAGGATATTCATATGTCGGATCTTATTACAGGCCGTGAGGACTTGAGTGATGTGAATTTCATTGTTTTTGTCGGAGGTTTTGCCAACTCCGATGTATTGGGCTCTGCCAAAGGATGGGCCGGCGCCTTCCGCTATAATGAAAAAGCAAAGAAGGCTCTGAAAGACTTCTACAACAGAACCCATACACTCAGCCTCGGTGTATGCAATGGCTGCCAGTTGATGATGAAATTAAACCTGCTCTATCCTGAAAAGAAAAGACATCCTCATATGAGCTGGAATAAATCAAGAAAATTCGAATCGGCTTTCCTTACAGTGAATGTGCAGGAAAACAATTCTGTAATGATGAAATCCCTTGCAGGTGCCCGGCTTGGTATTCATGTCGCTCATGGCGAAGGACAATTTGTCATTCATGAAGAAATTTCAAAATATAATATTCCGCTTAAATATTCTTATGATAAATATCCCGGAAATCCCAATGGTTCTCCGGAAGCAACAGCCGCCATGTGTTCCGCCGATGGCCGTCACCTGGTTATGATGCCCCATCTTGAAAGGGCCTTTTTTCCCTGGCAATGGGCATATTATCCCAAAGAAAGAAAAGATGATGAGATCACTC
>CAZTAW010000125.1:0-9652 GCA_964611705.1 uncultured Bacteroidales bacterium | reverse complement strand
AGGCAGCAAAGATTTTGATTATAGGAATTGGTACTATTGGTTCTTCTGTTCTGAAATATTCACTAGATAATCACCTGAGAATAACCGTAATTGATAAAAACCCGGAGAGTCTCAACCAACGTCTGAACATAAGATTTAAAACGGGCAATGAGGATTACATCAGGAAATTTAAGATTGAAGTTATTCCCTTTGATAATGAACAACCTAATAAAACGATACAAATCCTGCATGAAATAATTTCAAAATTTGATATTATTATCAATTGTGCTGTCCGCAGATCTGATCTGTCAAAAGAAAAGATGCAATATCTCATAGACAGGAAAATGATAAAAAAAATGCAGATAGGTTCGGTAGTTTGCGACGCAACAGCCTGTGATAAAGACCTGATTGAAACATGCATCTCATCCGAATACCTGGATCATTATGACATAATAGAAGGTATAATCCATTATAATTGCGATCATATCCCTTCATTAACTGCCAACACCTCAAGTAAGCTTTTAACCGAATCAACATTCCCATACATCATGGAAATAGCTGGACACGGGATAAAGCAAGCCGTATATAAAAATAAAGCACTCAGAAAAGGTGTTTCCTGTTATCAGACAAAACTAACTCACGAATATTCTGCAAATAAGAAAAACTTACCATGGGTTAAAATTTTGGATTTAATATGAAACTCGGAATTTTAAAGGCATATGCTGACTACCATCAAAACTATATCAATGCCTGCAAAGCATTGAATGTTAGCTATGAACTTATAGATATACTTGACCCTGAATGGCTTTATAAGGTGAAAAACTCTGATTGCAATGGGTTTTTATGCCATCCTCCTGATGATATTCAGGAAACCAAAAGTATTTATGATGAAAAACTTTATATTATCAGTCAGGTATTAAAACGCCCGGTATATCCTAATTTTGCCAGCCTTTTTATTTATGAAAACAAAAGAAACATGATAAGCTGGATGCAGGCTAACGATATACCTCATCCTGAATCGAAAATATTTGCTCGTAAATCAGATGCGATCGCTTTTTTTAAGAATGCAGAGTTTCCGATGGTTTTTAAAACGAATGTAGGAGCGGGTGCTACCGGAGTTGATATTGTCAGATCTGCAACGAAAGCAAAGAGAATAGCAAGAAATGTTTTTGGTCGCTTTCATCCGGCGATGACATTTGGCAGGCTTAAATTTGGCGGCCGTTTGAAAATTCCTATGCCTTTGTTCGGACGCATTCAAAAGCACTACCTGATCGCTCAAAAGTTTTACAAAATAAATTGGGAATGGCGAATCCTTAAAATTGGTAATATATATGCCGGTCATCAAAAATTGTTGAAAAAGGGATTTGCAAGTGGATCAAACAAAACTGGCTGGACTGTACCTCCTTTGAAATTATTTGACTTGGCCAGGGAAATATGTGTGAAAGGAAACTTTGATTCTATGGATGTTGATATTTTTGAAACCATTAACGGAGAGTTCCTTGTAAATGAATTGCAGGCAATGTTTGGTTCCTATAACGCATACCAGATGAAAAAGGAAGGGAAACCCGGTATTTACAGATATGAAGATGGTGAGTATAAATTCATTGAAGGTGAATTTCATCAGTTTGGAAGTAATATCCTGAGAGTTCAGCATTTTGTTGAAATCCTCGAAAAACGAAGGGGAAAATGATTGTTATTACTTATATAGTTAGTACGCTTAAAAGATGCGGGCCAAATAAACAGCTTTATAATATCATCAAATATCTTGATCGTGAATCTTTTATACCTTCCATTATTACTTTATCACCAGAGGAAAAGGATTCTATGATTGAAGACTATACATTGATCTGCCAATCAATACAAAGTTTAAATATGAGCCGTTTGTATGGTTTTTTATCTGCCGGTAAGGCAATCAGAACTTTGATAGAGAAAATTAATCCTTCTATAATCCATTCCCAGGGCATCCGTCCGGATTATTATAGTGCAAAGTATTTGAAAAAATTTAAGAGAGTTGCAACCTTAAGGAATTACCCCTTCATGGATTATCCTTTTAAGTACGGATGGTTCAGGGGTAAGATCATGGCACGCATGCATTTAAACTATTTATCAGGAATTGGTAAAACCTTTACAAATTCAGAAGCAACTTCCATTCTACTTAAGCAAAATCAAAATTTTAGTATTGACTTTATTAATAATGGAGTGGATACTGAGAAATACAAACCTGATACTGTAAAAAAAATTAGTTTCAGAAAGGAATTAGGAATATCCTCTGATGCTCGAATTTTTTTATCCATAGGTCATCTTGTCAAGCAAAAAGATCCATTTACAGTAATAAACGGTTTTCAAAAAGCAAAGCTTAAAGAGAAAGACAGATTAATCATGCTGGGGAATGGAAACCTTTTGGATAAATGTAAGAAATATTCAAAGGATGATCAAAGAATAATAATACCCGGAAGGAAGAATAATGTTGAGGATTATATAAAAGCTTCAGATTATTATATTTCAGCATCTTTAACTGAAGGCCTTCCAAACACGGTGCTTGAGGCATGTGCAGGTGGATTAGCGATGATTCTTTCGGATATTTTACCACATAAAATAATTCTGAAACAGAATAAAAAATGCGGAAATTTATTCTTTCTTGGCGATGCTTCTGATTTGGCAGGAAAGATTAATCAAATCATAAAAAAAGACAAAGATCAGATTGGACAACATTGCTTGAATCTGGTAGAAGATCATTTTAATGCAGAAAAAGTATCTGAAAAATACCAGACAGTATACGA
The DNA here is from genome assembly GCA_964611705.1 of uncultured Bacteroidales bacterium. Classification (GTDB taxonomy): domain Bacteria; phylum Bacteroidota; class Bacteroidia; order Bacteroidales; family JAIOZK01; genus JAIOZK01. Next base: position 6,893 of record CAZTAW010000125.1, on the reverse strand, counting down.
ATCATTATTCAATGAAAAAACGAACATCCAAACCAGAGGCTGAATCTCAGGTATTGAAAAAAAACAGAATTGCTGTTTTGTTACCTGTTTATGACAATGATAACCCTAACTATTTAATGCAGGCAATCAAAAGTGCTGTTAATCAAAGCATTGACAAAACCGATTTGATTTTGTTGATTGACGGACCTGTTAATGAAGATTTAGAAGAAGTAATTACTGGAAACAAAAATATAATCTCAAAGATTTTAAGATTTGATAAAAATTATGGAATGACATATGTCTTAAACCGTGGACTTGAATACTGTTTGAAAGTTGGCTACCTGCTGATTGGACGAATGGATGCTGATGATATCAGTTTGCCAAATAGATTTGAATGGCAGGTTGAATATTTGTTAAACAATAGCAAGGTTGATGTTGTAGGAGGTGCCATAGAAGAAATTGATGAATCAGGGAAATCAAGAAATAAAATCATCATCTATCCCCAAACTCATTCCGAGTGTTTCAGGTTCTTTGCTAAACGTGATCCCCTGGCCCATCCTGCGGCTTTGTTTAGAAGAAGATATTTTGAAAAGGCGGGATTGTACAATGAGAAATTCAGAAAAAACCAGGATACCCAATTATGGTATCAGGGTTTTAAAAGTAATTGTGTCTTTGCAAACATCCCGGAAGTTGTTTTAAAATTCAGGATTACAGATGATTTTTTTAAAAAAAGAAGAGGGGGCATAAACAGAGCTGAAAATATACTAAAAGAACGTATCAAAATTAATAGAGATTTAGGATATGGATTATCTGCTAATTTTTATGCTTATGCAATGTTTTTGCTAACTATAGCACCTTCATTTATTCGAAAATTTGCATACCGGGTTTTTCGGTAATTAAAAATTGTCTGTTAATCTCAGGTTGATATAATTTTTCTACATTTGACCAAAATTTTCCAGGATGTCTCAACAAAACCCGCTGAAAAATAAAATCTTCAACTGGATATATTTTATTCTTTTCCTTTCACTTGCTTTTTTCATTCCATTGAAGAAAGAATTTGTCGTTTATATTATTGGGTTTATTTTTCTGTTCTGGCTGATTGAAAAGCCCTGGCTTGTTGTTTTGGGTGGTCTTTATCTGTGGCTTATCTGGAGCACACAATCGGTAGCTTTGTTTGTTACGGGTTTGATCATCATTATTGCTTTATCGGAAATAGTTTTATGGTTATCCGGGCTAAGGAAATATTCACATTTCCTTCTGTTGAAGAAAGAACCATTTCGATGGCATGTATTATCTTTTTCGGGATTTTATCTGCTTTATATTCTGGGTTTGATTTACAGTAACAATCTTAATTATGCTTCTTTCGACCTGGAGGTGAAATTCTCTTTGTTTATTTTTCCGGTTGTTATCGCAACAATGAGAAAAGAAGTGCTCAAAGGGAATAGAGTAAAGTTTATTCTTATCTTATTCATTACAGGTTGCCTCATTAGTACTTTGTTAAGTTTTGGAATAGCTGTTGACAGATATACTGATTTTTGGTTTTCAACAAGAATATTTTATTATGACAGTTTATCCCGTTTCCATCATGCGGGATACATGGCCATGTTCCTGACTTTTACAGTAGCTGTCCTGATTTGTTTTATGGTAAGAAAAAAAAGGTACAAACTTAATAACTGGCATATCATCTCATTCTTCGGCCTGATCGTGTATTTCAGTATTTTTATCATTCTTCTCAGCTCCAAAGCCGGTATTATAAGTCTTCTGTTGGTATTTTTGTTTTCGATTGCTTATTATATTATTAATGAAAAGAAAATCATACATGGGTTGATGCTGACAGTTTTAACCGGTTTGATGTTTTATTTATTGATGGTAATTTTCCCTTATTCGATCAACAGGATGATAGATTATCAAATTGCCGTAAAAAATACAGTAGCTGAAACAAAGGATGAAAAGCAGAAAACGGATAGCAGGATTGAAATATGGTCGGTTTCGACACATATTATTAAGAACAATTTCCTGATTGGTGTGGGAACCGGTGATGTAAAAGATAAGTTGCTTGAACGATACCGGAACGAAGGTATTGATGAAGCCTTTTTCAAGGAATATAATACGCATAACCAGTATTTACAGACCTTTATTGCGCTGGGGATAATTGGATTTCTGGCGCTGGTTTTGTTGCTTTTGTTACCGGCATATTATGCCTTCAGGAAAAAGATTTTCCTTTATTTTATGTTTCTGATGATCGTGGCTGTGAATTTCCTGGTGGAATCAATGCTTGAGACACAGGATGGTGTGGTGTTTTATGCCTTTTTTAATGTTTTCCTTTTGTATGTTGCAAAGCGGGATTTGATATCATAGCTCAACAATAGTCCCTGCCCAGGAAAAACCTACTCCGAAACCAGCAAGTACCAGCTTATCACCTTCCTGAACCTTTGCCTGCTCAATGGCTTCTTTTAATGCTATCGGTATAGTAGATTGTACAGTATTTCCCCACTTTTCCAGACAATAAAATAACTGGTCATTACGTATAGCAATTTTTTTAAAAATTGTTTCCAGAATAATACGATTTGCCTGGTGCAAAACAAAAAGCTTAACATTTTCTTTCGGAGTTCCGTTTTTTTCAAGCAGTTTGTTGATCATCTTTGGAGCATGGCTTACTGAAAATGTAAAAACTTCCGAACCGTTCATATAAAAACAGCCATCATTTCTTACATTACCGAAATGATCCCGATAATCATCTGAGATGGTTTCGGGATAAGTATGTCTGGCTCCTCCGTGCCGGATGATAATGTTTCCAAAGCCACTGCCATCCGTACCGAAGACAAATTCACCCAATCCCTTTTTTTCTCCGGATGATGAGATCAGCGTTGCCGCAGCACCATCCCCAAAAATGGCTTTGTTGCTTTTGTCTATGGGATGTAACTTTTTTGAAATGGTTTCGGCAGTTAACAGCAAAACATTTGACGCCTGTCCTGTTTCAATTAATCCTTTGGCAATACTTAACCCGTATATATAACCGGTACAACCCTGGTTAAAATCAAATGTACCTATGTCGTTTTTCAACCCGAGCTTATCCTGGATAATGCATGAGGTTGGGGGTGTAATATAATCGCCCATGGAGGCACAGAGAATGAGATAGTCTATGTGGGTTTTGTCAATTCGATATTCATCGAAAAGTTTTTCTGCACTTTTTACGGCCAGATCACCCGCCGTTTCGTCTTTTGCAGCTATATGTCGCTCCTGCACACCGGTCAGACGCGTCAGATCATCCATTCTTATATCCGGAAATTGCTGACGCAGATCATCATTTGTAAGTATGTTTTCGGGCAGATAATATGATATGGCCTTGATGAAAGCTTTCATTATCTTCTTTCTAATTGCCTGTTAATTTGCTGTAACTCTTTCTGGAAAAAAGTAAAAAAGAAACTTGCAAATTTCCAGTTTCTTTGATCTCTGTAATGCCTGAATAAAATTTGGTTCATGGTCATGTTTTTGATTGGGGCTTTGCCGGAAGCCAACTCAAAATAATATGGAAATCCTTTTCTGGTATTAAGTTTTTCTACTGTTAAATCTGTAATGTTTAAACAACCAAAAACATATGTATAAGCATTATTAAGCCTTTTTTCAAAATCATATATTCCATAATTGACATATGGCTCATCTGAACCCGGATATTGTTTTAAAAGTTTTTCATTCAACTGAAGTGCTTTTTCATCCATGCCTTTTTCAAAATAAAGTTTTACCTGTGCAGATAAAAACCTTGGATCAGAAGGACTAAATTCATAACCTTTGTTAAAATAGTATGCAGCGCTGTCAAGCTTATTAATTCTCCGGTATAATCTTCCTAAATAGTAATATGAATTTGCCTTTTGTCTCTTGTCGTATTCTTGTATTGAATCAATTGCTTTTTGGTAGTAGTATACAGCTTTACTTACAGCCGTATCATGATATAGCAATTCACCGTAAATGAAGCCCAGATTATAGTATGATGAATATTGTTGCGGATAGATCTCAAGTGTTCTCCTATAACTATTTATAGCTTTTTTTATTTGCGGAAGATGGAACTTGGCAACATTAACAGGTTGGTTAAAAACATCTTTTGATACCTGCTCAATGATCTCTGTTGCAAAAAGATCATGGGCCTTTACCGAATTATCAAGATACGTCAGGTCATGTTCGTAAAGATCATATTTTGTACGCCAGTCTTTGTTTCGGTCAACAGTCATTGCACCATAAACAATGGTTATCAGGGCACAAACTGCTACAATACTGATAATTTTTGAGTTGCTGACTTCAGTTTTCCGGACATCCGTATTGAAAATTTTGTAAAGAAAAAACACAAGAATAATGGCATAAGCCAGTGATGGATAGTACATAAAACGATCGCCTATAATACCCGGAACAGGCATTACAATATTGGCGAACATCGCTATTGTTATAAGAAAGAACAGAATGGCGTATGAAAGAATATGTTTTTGAGTGAATTTTTTGATGGCATAAATAAACATTCCCAGGTAGATCAAAACAGAGAGTATTACCCAAAAACTTCCATAAGTTTTAACCGGGATCATATCATAGCCATAATAATAAGCCATGGGCAACGGGAAAATCAGTTTTTTAATATACAGCAGCAGAACGTAAAATCCGGTTGCCACTCTTGTAAAGAAACCTTCTTCCACGATGGGGTTTTCCATAAAACGTATTTCTCTGCTAAACTCCGGAAGAAAAATAAAGGGGCCGGCAGCAGCAAGTATAGTTGCAAAAACAGCAACGCCTGCAAAAATTAAAAGGCGTTTGCTTTTTATATCAGAAAAGAAATACATGCTTAACGGAAAGATCAACAGGAAGCTTAATGCTGTGGTTTTGGACAGGAGTGCCAGCATATAAAAAAGGGAGCCGAAAATCAGGTATTTTACTTTTTCTTTATCTGCCCATCGCATAAATTGCTGTAAAGCAAGCAGGGCAAAAAGAAAGGCAAGTATTTCATCCCTGTTTTTTAAGCTTGCAACAACCTCGGTATGCAAAGGATGAATAAGAAACAAAACCGTTACCAGGAATGAAAACCAGGCATGATAATTCCTGAATAATCTTTTTAAAATATTAAACAACAAAATAATGCTGATCAAATAAAGCAAAACATTAATAAAATGGCTTATGTAGGGTAGTTGTTGCATGCTTCCAAACAGCTCATGATCAATGGCAAAAGAGATTCTGACAAGGGGTCTGTATCCGTAGCTCAAACCGCTTTCTTCGGCATACAAAGTAGTCAGAATATCCGGTATGGCTTTGATGCCCTGCACTGTTTGTGAATTGCCGGCTGTAACATGGTAATCATCCAGACTGTAATAATTTAAAACAGAGTTGCCATAAAGCCCGAATGTTAATGCAATGATGATTACGTAAAACCAGCAATTGCGTATTTTGCTTATTCTTTTGTTTTTAGCAAGCAGCGTTTCTTGGTCTATGTTTTTTTCTTTTGCTTTCATATCTTTAATTGGGCTAACAAATGTACCAAATAATTAAAAATGATGCATTCTCTAATTGATTTCTTCAAAAGAATTTTCAGCGAAACATCTTATTGAATTCAGTGTTCTTTTCTTTGCCTCGATAAACCCCATGTGGCCTGTATCTGATAATATCAGTACTTCTGAATGTTCGGGCAAAATGGTTTGTGCAAGAACTTTTTGTAAGGGTATTCTTTTGTCCTCTTTCCCAAGAATGAACTTTACAGGAATTTGGGTTTCGGATAGTAGCTTTAACTTACTGCTTCTTTCTTTCATGCCCCTGAGTGCGGCAATAATTCCTTCTCTCTTGGTTAGACGGGCCAGTTTGATATGTTGACGGATGTGATCATCAAATCGCTCTTTGCTTTTTGAAGCGAACAAATCAGCAATAAACTGACTGATGAAATTTTTCCTGTCCTTTTCAACAATCTTAATGGTTCTGTCACGATTGATCATGGCTTCTTTCGTGTCGGCAGAAGCATGTGAGTGAAACAGCACAATGCCTTTTAAAAGTTCGGGATATTGTTCCAGAAAGGCCAGGCTTGTATATCCACCCATTGAATGGCCTACCATTATGCAGTTTTTAATCTTCAGCTCTTCCAGCACTATTTTAACCGATTCGGCCATGAACTCCATGGTATGTGTTTCACCAAATATATCTGTTTTACCAAAGCCCGGCAAATCAATACAAATTACCTGAAATTGCCCCGAAAGCTTTTCTGAGAAATCTTTCCACATGGATGATGATTCCAAAAAGCCATGCAGAAATACAATGGTATTTCCCTTGCCTGTTGATTCATAATAAATCCTTTTATTCCGAAAATTAATCGAATTAGCCATAATATTCCGGTTTTGATAAAAACCCGGGAATACAATCACTGTTTGTTTTTTATTCCCGGTTTGATTTCATTATTGTTATGATATGATATCTTCAATATCGGTAACAGTTTTCGGGATGGGCTTACCCAGAATCTTATAGCCGATATCGGTAATGAGCACATCGTCTTCTATGCGTATTCCGCCAAAATCTTTATAGGTTTCTATTTTGTCATAGTTGAGGTATTCTTCAAACTTACCTTCTTTACGCCATTGATTAATCAGTGCGGGAATGAAATAACATCCGGGTTCAACCGTAAGGACAAATCCGCTTTGCAGCTCTCTGCCCAGTCTGAGGAATGCAGTACCGAATTGTTCGCTGCGTCTGGTATTTTCGTCGTAACCCACATAATTTTCACCTAATCCTTCCATATCGTGAACATCAAGCCCCATCATATGACCTAATCCGTGAGGCATAAACAAGGCATGAGCGCCATCTTTTACAGCTTGTCCGATATCACCTTTCATAATACCGAGTTCATGCAGCCCGCTGGCAATAATGCGGCATGCCTGTAAATGAACTTCCTTGTATGT
>CAZTAW010000124.1:0-9665 GCA_964611705.1 uncultured Bacteroidales bacterium | reverse complement strand
TTATTGTGTACCGGTACTTACTGATTATTGTGTAGTTTTATTTACTGATAACAGCTACCTTCACGCCTGGATTCCAAGGGTTGATACCGGAAGTGAAGGTAAAATCAGACAGGTACATGCATCCTGGGAAGGCCGTGCCGCTGGATTTACCTTGATGTTTGAAGCCTTTATCATTGAACTCATCAAGCTTATGCCCGTTCACCAGGTTGCCAAATTGATTGGCGTTTATGATAATAAACTCTGGAAGCTAATGGATACATACGTGGACATTTGCAGAGAAGACGAAAACTTCGCCGAAGTAAGTGTTGTTGGCGTTGATGAAACCTCTGTACGTAAAGGCCACGAGTATGTCAGCCTTTTTGTTGATCTCGTCCAAAAACGAACCATATTCGTTACTGAGGGCAAAAACAGCGAAACTGTTTCTAAATTTACCCAAGACCTGGCCGCTCATCAGGGAACCCCTGAAAATATCACCCAGGTTTCCTGTGATATGTCGCCCGCATTTATTAGTGGCGTGGAAAATGAGTTACCAAATGCCGACATCGTTTTCGACCGTTTCCATGTAACCAAAATTATCAATGAAGCCGTTGACCGTGTTAGAAAAACCGAAGTGAAAACCAATCCCATTCTCACAAAAACCAAATACATTTTCCTGAAAAATAACGGTAATCTTACCGTTAATCAAAACTAAAACTCGAACAAATCAAACTCTCTGGCCTTAACCTCAAAACCCTCAAAGCCCTCCAAATCAAAGAGGCTTTTCAACAAATCTATCAATCCGATTCAACAGATTCCTTCGTCATGCTATTGAAAAAATGGTATTTCTGGGCAACACATTCCAGAATAAAACCAATCATCGAAGCAGCCAAAACAATAAAACGACACTGGACAGGAATAATTAACTGGATTGATTACAAGATTAATAACGGAATCCTTGAAGGTTTTAACTCAATTTTTCAGGCAGCCAAGGCCAAAGCCAGAGGATACAAAAAAACCGAAACAATCAAAAATATCATTTATATCCTTACCGGTAAACTCGACTTTCATAAGGCTAATAAATTCTATTTACCCACTTAGATTTACATAGTGCCTAAAAAACACTCAATTGACTTTAAATAGTATTGATTATCCAATTACTTTTTATATGGTTGCTTATTTATTGATTTCAATATTATTTATTATTTTGAAAGACTCGATTATTTAAAAGAGCTTATCGAAAAAGGTAGCGTTTCAACACCTAAACAAATTTGCGAAAAATTTGATTGTTGTGATAAAACAGCACGAAACATGATTAACAAACTTAGAGAAAGGGGTTTTGAAATAGAATATTGTAAACAAGCCAAAAAATATTTTCTAAAAAAATAAGGACGGTAACTATTTTACCGCCAGAGTACCTACTTTTGTAGGTGACATTTTTTATTAATAATTAAACACATTGTATTATGAAAAAAGTTTCAAAAAGGGTACAAAGTACCAAAGCAAATGATGACAAGTATTTTTCTTTAAATGGTGAAATGCTAAAAAAAATTAAAGGAGGCTCAAGTCTGATTTCGGGACCATCTAACACAGATCGAGTTTGTACTGGAGGTTGTGGACCAGACAAATCTTGGTCCGGTCATTAATGTCAATGTTTACCCAAAATAATATTGTAGAGGACTTCTATGAGCTAATTTTTAGAACCCACCTATATTCTTTTGGGTAAACATTTTTTACTAAATTGTAATTAATATTGAAATGAATTTATTCAAACAATTTAATATTGATAATTCAACATACATCTTTTGTGTTGAAGATTTTGAGTTATTCAAAATATCTCAAAAAGAAAACGTAGAAGATGCCTTACAAAATATAAAAATCAAAAAAGGAAAACATAGTTTAGCCTTTGTTAAAAATAGCACTATTAAAGAAAAAGATGACTTTGCAAAAACTAACCTGTATGCTATCGGTATAGAATTGACAAATGGTTGTAATTTGGATTGTACATATTGTTATATTTCTGCTTCTAAAAAGACTAGAAAATATTTAAGTAAGGAAAAAGTTTTAGAAATTTTGAATTTTCTTAAGGAAGGTATATGTAGCCCAAGTGTTTTGTATTTTGCAGGTGGAGGAGAACCAACTTTAAATTTTAAATTATTAAAACAGTTACCAAATTTGTGTAAGAAATTTGGTTTTAATGATTGTGAATTTGATTTAACGACAAATGGAACAATATTAACGAATGAAATGATTGAATTTTTCAAACGGAATAAAGTTAAATTGAATATAAGTATAGATGGTGACGAAGAAACACATAATACATCACGCATTTATCGCAATGGCAAAGGGAGCTTTAAAGATGCTTTTAATAATATTAAAGTACTCAAGGAAAACGGTATTGAATTTTCTTGTAAAACTGTTGTTCATCCAAATAATAAAAAACTACATAAGATATTTTCTTTTTTTGAAGAACAAAAAATTAATTTTAGATTTAATCTGGTCACTCAGTCATATGACGCTCATTTTTTACCCCAAATTGAAAACCTTAAAATTTTTGAAGAACAGCTGGATATCGTATTTGATATGTATCGGAAGAGGATTGAGGAAAACAAACAAATATATTCAATCAAAATAGTAAACGATTTAAAACGTATCCACTTTGGATTAACAAATGAAATAGCATGTGGAGCCTCAAGATCTGGTGTGTTTATTGATATTGAGGGCAACATATTCCCTTGTTCTGCTCATACAAGTTCAATAGATTTGGCCATTGGAAATATTTATAAAGGAATTGACTATGATAGTGTACAAAGAAATAAATTTTATGCTCAGCCAGTAAATAATTATTCAGCTTGCAAAGTCTGTTGGGTGAAATATTTGTGTGCAGGGTCTTGTTTTGCTGAAAATTGGCTGGAAAAGGGTAATACAGAACAACAGTCTGATTATTTGTGTAAAGGTTACGATATTTATTGGAGTGCAATAATTAAATTATATACCCAAGTGTATCCTGTAATAATCAGTGGTCGGAATGTTAATTTTCTGGAAAACGAAACACAAAAAGAACATGTTAATCAAGCTTAAACAGGTTTACCTACTTGCTTTTTTTGTAATTGCATTACATTCAAATGTTTTATATTCTCAAATTTCTATAAAAGGAAATTTGAAAAATACAGATGGAAACCCTGTTGAATTTGCAAGCATTGAATTACTATTCAATGCAAAACATGATCAATCAGCACTTACTGATTCACTAGGGAATTATTCAATGGAAGCGACCCAAAAAGGTGATGGTGAATTATTGGTCAGAATACTGGGATATTCACCTGTTAGAAAAGAACTAACCCTGAGAAATGATACGATAATCAATTTTGTACTTCAGCCCGATTCAATTTATCTTAAAGAAGTTACGATAATAGGACAAAAGAATCTGATTCAGTCCAAATCAGACAGATATATAATAAATATTAAGGGCAATATCGAGACAAAGGGTAAGGAAACAATGGATTTGTTAAAACAGTTACCAACTATTTATACCTCTAATGAATCTTTAAATATTTCTGGTAAGTCCGCTGTAATAGTATATATCAATGACAAGCTTGTACGATTAGAAGGAAGAACTCTGTTGGATTATCTTAATTCATTACCGCCAGAAATTATTAAAAGTGTTGAAATAATTTCCACGCCCCCGGCACAATATGACGCAGAAGGAAATGTTGGCATTGTAAAAATAATTACAGACAAAAACCTTTTACCTGGTTGGAAGGAATATTTTCGGGCAGGTTATATCAAAAACAACTATTCATCGTATATGCTGTCAGCATACTTTAACTATAACGGTAAAAAGATGTTTTTTGAAGGAAATATATCGAACGGAGATTATACGTACCTGAATCAAAGTGAGTACCGCAGCAATTTTCCTGATCAGACAACAGCTACTTTTAACCCTAAAAAATGGAATTATTCAAGTGCTCAGATACAAACAACCTTTGGATACAATTTTAATGAAAATTCTACGATAACTTTTGATTTTCAAGCTCCATTTTTTAATAAGGAAACAATTGAAGACATTGAAAATTATACAAGTTTTATTGATCCAATAAGCAATCATACTGATTCAACTATTTATTCGAACGGGAAAACCATAAAGGACGTTCATACCTATAATGCGGAGGTGTTTTTTAAGCATCTATTTTCTGATAAGAACTCATCCTTTACCGCAAGTACAGCATATCTTAATAATTACGCTTTAAACTCCAGATCGTTTTCTTCAAAGACACAAATTGAAAATACTTCTTTAGATACTGAGAATTATTATACCGAAGGAAATCAAAACTATAATATTTTAACCTCAAAATTTGATTTCTCTTTTTCGCTTTTGAATTGGAAAGTTACAACAGGCCTAAAATTTTCATTTATTAACACAACTTCAGATAATAAATTCTTCACTATTATTAATGCTATTAATAGCTTGGAGCCTTCGCTATATAATCAATTTGATTATACTGAAAATGTTCAGTCGGTTTATTACAGTATGGAAAAAAATATTTCCAATTGGTCCTTTAAAGGTGGCATACGTGCCGAGTTAACAAGTACTGTGGGTAAGTCAGTTGTTACGGATGAATCAAATGATAACAAATACATAGATTTTTTTCCATCACTTTATGTTTCACATAAATTTAATAATGAAAGCCATATTTCACTTAGCTATGCCAGCCGTCTTGAAAGACCGCCCTATCAATATCTTGATCCCTTTAGATGGTACATAAGTAAATATGATTATGCGGTTGGGAATCCATTTTTAAAGCCTGCTTATATTAAGAATATCGAACTTTCTTTTTTACTTAATAATACCTTTAGTACTAAACTGTATTACACAGGTTTGACTGATAAAATCGGACAATATGTTGTACTTGATTCCCTTAATATTATTAACCAGATACAGCAGGCGGATAATTTCATGAATGAGAATAGTTTCGGAATTAATGTTTATAAATTTTTGAAATTAGACACGTGGCTGAGTACAGTTATTCAGGGAAACCTTTACTATTCTGAATTTCTTTCGAGAAGAGATGAGTTTTCAAATTTAAATGGTGTGGGAAGTACAATAGTCATAAACAACACCTTTACACTTAATAAGAATTTTCAATTTGTTCTTAATATGGAAGAACAAATTCCAGGTTTATATAGTTACAGAAAAATGAAAAATTTTTTCTGTTTGGATGCTGGTATGAATTATACAAATATGAAGAATAATTTTGAAGTTCGACTTTTATTCAGTGATGTTTTAAAAACAGCCAATCCTGAATATTCTTATACAAGTGGAGGTATTAAGCAGGTTTATCATAACTATATTGATACCAGATTTTTTAGATTAGTTATTTCGTGGAGACCGGGTAATTGGTTTAACAAAGCTCCTGAAACACCTGCGCCTTCTAACATAGACGAAAAACAAAGATTGTAAAAAAATGTTTTCTATTTAGTTGGCCACGATCTATCATTAAAAATAAATTTTTCATACAATGTTAAAACCATATAAAGACGAAAAACCATTAATAACGATTAATAGAATTCGCGTCATATTGAATGAAGTTGGAGTATTCGTTACCGAAAGATATATGCAAGATGGCGAGTATTTCACCTGCAGAATAGAAATTGTTAATGATGGTTTACGAGAATTTAAAATGGGTACTTTTGGTAAGGGAGTGAGCTTAGAATATGCTTGTGCCAGTGCCTATGCTGAGTTTATGGAGAGGCTTCAAAATAATGTTTTATTAAAAAACACTTTCTTCTTTTCAAAACTTTATGATAAAGATTGTGCATTAAAAAAACAACTAAAATTAGAAAATGAAGAATTAGATTTCATCTACTGCCCAGATGAAAAGGTGGTTGAAATGACTGAAATTGTTGATAAAAATTTTGAATTTTTGAGTAAATCTTTATCAGTCAACAATAAAGATGAATTGAAAGATTTTATGGTTAACACATTGGGTATCAAAAATGCTATTTGCACTCCTTTTTATGATCAAAAAATTAATAATATTGTTTATTTACCAATTGATTTACTCATAAGAGGAACAGGCTCTACTGGAATGTGTGCCGGCAACACACCAGAAGAAGCATTAATTCAAGGCATATCTGAAATTTTTGAAAGATATGCTACCGTGGAAATCTACAGTAAAAAAATTGCACCTCCAACAATACCCCACGATTATTTTAAAGAACATCATATTTTTAGTTCAATAAAAAGACTTGAAGAAAAAGGATTAGAAATTATTATTAAGGATTTTTCATTGGGCAAAAAACTGCCTGTCATCGGCGTTATTGTAATTGATCAAAATAGGAGAAAATATAATGTTAAAATTGGATCGGATCCGTGGCCTATAATTGCTTTAGAAAGATGCCTAACAGAGTTGCATCAGAGTTTTACTGGTATAAGATTAATTGACAAATATGATTACAATGATTTTATAGAAGAAAAATATAAACAATTAAAAAGAGACGATGCTGAATACATTAATTTGATAAATATTCTGAATTATGCTACTGGTCAATGGCCAGACTCTTTATTCAGTAATGATTTTTCTTATGAGTTTACTGGTCTAAACTTTAATTATGGAAAAAACAATAGATCTGATTTAAAATATTTGTTGCGATCAATAGATGAATTAGGTTCTCAATTATACATCAGAGATGTATCGTTTTTAGGTTTTAATTCTTATTATATTATTGCTCCTAGTTTAAGTCAGGATAGAAGAAATAAATCTGATTACGCTCTCTTTCAAAAGTTAGAATCATCAATTGGCAATATAAACAATGTTTCATTACTATCAGAAGATGAATTATTTTCTCTGGTATCTATTTTAGAGGAAAACTATATTGCTATTAAAGAAGGCGATATAAATTTTGAAGAATACTTTTTTTATAATACAGATAAAGAAGCAACTGATTTAAGCATTGATCTATTTCTAAATATGGCATTTTATAAATTGGGCAACATTGATAAAGCATATTTTTATTTAAAGAAATATCTCCAAGATAAAGACGTTCAGGACTATCTGTATTTTTATGCATGCAAAGATTATTTAGCTTTATTGAAAAATGGTATAAACGATAAGGAGATTCAATCATATATGTCAAAAATATACGGTATTGCTTTAGCAAATGAAGTGATTGAAGATATGTTTGATAGCGATAATATTTTCAATGAATATAATTTACAATGGTATTTCGATTGTAAGAATTGCAATATTGAAGATTTTAAATATTATCGGGTTGCCAAAATTCTCAAGAAAATTGAAAACAAGCATAAAACTAAACCAATTGATCAAATGAATTTATCAAAAATATTTTATTCTAATTAACGTTTTGAACACTCATTTATTAAAATGAAGTTTAGTTTTATTCCCCAACCCGATGCAATGGACTGTGGCCCAGTTTCTCTACAGATGATTGCCAAATACTATGGTAAGGAGTTTTCACTTGATAATCTCAGGAATTTAACATATATAGGGAAAGATGGAGTTTCTTTATTCGCAATAAGCGAAGCTGCCGAACAAATCGGCTTCAAAACCATCGGAGGCCGCATTAGCTTTACCAAGCTTGAAAAAGAAGCACTACTGCCTTGCATCCTACACTGGAATCAAGATCATTTTGTGATAGTTTACAAGATTAAGCAAAAAAACGTATTCAGGAAACAAGCCAAAATATTTATCGCTGATCCGGCAAAAGGCCTTGTCAAATATACCGAAGAAGAATTTAAAAAACAATGGATCAGCACAAAATCAGGAGGTGAAAACAAAGGCATTGTGTTGCTTCTGGAACCTACACAGGAGTTTTATAAGCAGCCGGGTGATAAAACAAACCGTAAAAGCCTTAAATTCTTATTCGGCTATTTTTTGCGTTACAAGCGGTTTTTCGGGCAACTCGTTATCGGATTGGTTTTGGGCAGCCTGTTCCAGCTTATTTTCCCTTTCCTTACCCAGGCCATTGTTGACATAGGTATCGCAAACAAGAACATCCATTTTATTTACCTGATCTTATTGGCACAAATGGTATTGATCACCAGCCGTATGTCGGTCGAATTTATAAGGCGTTGGATACTTCTTCACATCAGCACAAGGATAAACATATCACTCATTTCCGACTTTTTTATAAAACTCATGAAACTGCCCATGAGCTATTTCGACACCAAACTCACTGGCGACATTTTGCAACGTATTGACGACCATGCCAGAGTTGAACAATTTTTAACCGCACGCACGCTTAACACGATATTTTCACTTTTTACGCTTGTAATTTTCAGCATCGTTTTATGGATTTACGATATTAAGATATTTACGATTTTTGTTGTTGGCAGTATAATTTATACCTTGTGGATATTGATATTTCTGAAAAAGCGGCGTGAACTCGATTTCAAATATTTTGAAGTACGAGCAAGAAATCAAAACAAAACATACCAATTGATACAGGGCATGCAGGAGATAAAACTGCAAAATACCGAAAAACGCCATCGTTGGGAGTGGGAAGATGTACAAGCCGATTTATTTCATATTAATATTGCATCGCTAAAACTACAGCAAACACAGGAGGCTGGAAACATTTTTATCAATGAGGCGAAAAATATTCTGATTACTGTTGTAGCTGCCCTTGCTGTTATTAACAACGAAATGACACTTGGGATGATGTTGGCAACTCAATACATTATTGGTCAGTTAACCATGCCCATTGAGCAAACCGTTGATTTTATCCATGACCTTCAGGATACGAAAATCAGTTTGGAACGCATTAACGAAATCCATAAAAAAGAAGATGAAAATGCAGGGCGGCCCATTCAAAAACTAAATCTGCAAAATTCAGCAATCAAAATTGAAAACCTGGTGTTTCAATATGAAGGGCCACACTCTAAAAAGGTTCTAAACATTATTAATTTAACCATTAAGCCAGGTGAAGTAACCGCAATTGTAGGTGCCAGTGGTAGCGGCAAAACCACATTGATAAAATTACTCCTACAGTTTTATAATCCCGTTGAAGGTAAAATATGTGTCGGTGATCAGGATTTACAAAACTTTAATTCAACCTGGTGGCGAAACCAGTGTGGTGCAGTCATGCAGGATGGGTTTATTTTCTCAGAAAGTATAGCCCACAATATTGCAGCTAACGAAGATGAAATAGATAAAGAGAAACTTGCTTATGCAGCCAAAACTGCAAATATCCACGCTTTTATTATGGAATTGCCTTTGAAATACAATACTGTAATTGGCAACGAAGGACAAAACCTTAGTCAGGGACAGAAACAAAGGGTGTTAATAGCACGGTCTGTTTACAAAGATCCCGATTTTTTGTTTTTCGATGAGGCAACCAATGCCTTGGATGCAAATAATGAAAAAGCGATTGTTGAAAATTTGCAGGAATTTTATCGTGGTAAAACGGTTGTTGTTGTGGCTCACAGGTTAAGCACTGTAAAAAATGCCGATCAGATTGTTGTGCTTGATGGCGGGAAAATAGTGGAAACCGGTAATCACCGGGAACTTACAGATAAAAGGGGCACATATTATCATCTTGTAAAAAATCAACTGGAGCTTGGAAACTAACTTATTAAATTCATATCAATTTGAGAATGGTGAGTAAAAATGATAACAGCGCATATAACTTATGGCGGGGAAAGTGGTAAATTGAAGGTCTGTGCTTTT
>CAZTAW010000123.1:0-9810 GCA_964611705.1 uncultured Bacteroidales bacterium | reverse complement strand
AATAAACAAGGATAAAGACGGGAAAGTAAAATCCATTACCTGCTTAAAGATGAAGTTAGGTGAACCTGATGCTTCAGGAAGAAGAAGACCCGTGCCAATTGAAGGTTCCGAGTTTGACCTGGAAGTGGAATATGTTCTTGCAGCGATCGGACAGAAAACACAGGTAGATTTTCTTGATAATATTAACAGGTTTACTACAAAAGGTGAACTTAAACTGAATCGCTGGGGTGATATTGATGCAGAACCTGAAACATTGCAAACAGGTATTGAAAATGTATTCGCCTGTGGTGATGGTGTTACCGGCCCTGCCACATTAATACAGGCAATAGGGCAGGCAAAGATAGCAGCAAGAAGTTGTGACCTTTATCTGAATGGAAAAGAAATAACTCCCTTGCCTAAAGAATTTATCAGTAAAAAAGATAATTTCAAAGAACAGGTACAAGAGGATTATAAAGGACATTTTAAGGAACAAAAGCGAGAGGAAATGCCAACCCTCGATCCAAAAAAACGAAAAAATTTCAAAGAGGTTGAACTGGGATATGAAAACGAAGATATTGCAAAACACGAAGCCCAAAGATGCCTTGAATGCGGTTGTACCGAGTTTTTTACTTGTGACCTTCAAAAATATTCAACCCAATATCATGCTGAACAAACGAATCTCAAAGGAGATTTCAAGGAACATGAAGTTGACTTCAGGCATCCTTACATTGAAATTGATAACAACAAATGTATTCTATGTGCACGTTGTGTGAGGATTTGCCATGATGTTGTTGGTGCCGATGCATTAGGTTTGGTTCACAGAGGATATGAAACTTATGTTGCACCGAGTATGGGTGACAAGCTTCAGGATACAACCTGCGAGTCTTGCGGTTTATGTATTTCAACCTGCCCCACGGGTGCAATTACCGAGAATTTCTGGTTCAAACCAGGACCGGTTAAAACAACACCGGCTCCAACAATCTGTAATTATTGTTCAATTGGTTGTGAGATTGAACTGAATCATAAGAGCCGGTTTGTGCACAGAGTGTCCGGTAAAAACGGTCGGGTAAATAAAGACGGTAACCTTTGCCGGTATCCCAAATTTGGTTATAGATATCTTAATGACAGGGAGAGAATTACAAAACCATTATTAAGAATGAATGGCAAGTTTGAAGAAATATCCTTCAAAAAAGCAGCAGAGATCATCAGTAAAAAGATTAAAAATGTAAAACCTGATGATAATGCATTCTTTGCAGGAGCCAGACTATCAAATGAAGAGCTGTACCAGATTCAAAAACTTGCACGGGCAGGGGCAAAAACAAATAACATTTCAAGTTTTCATTACCTGAACAGAGGAAAAGGCTACGTGAATAATGCTACTGCTAATGTGCCTTTCACCGAAATCAATAAAGCATCAAAAATTTATCTGCTGGCATCTGAAATCAACAGCGATAATGCTGTTGTTGGTTTTATGATCAACAAGGCGCAGCACGAACAAAATATTCCGGTTGAGCTGATCACTGTTCACGAGCAAAGCAGCATGAAGCAAAAAGTTGATAAAATGCTTCATATTAAGTCATACTATCATTTTATCAAGGCAGTTAATTACTACCTTGTAGCAAATAATTTCCATAATGGTTTGTTTATTAAGGATAATTGTGAGGGATTTGAAGAATACAAAACCAAATTGTTAAAAGAAAACTTTGTTGAACTGGTTGAGAAATCCGGAGTTCCTTTCATGGATCAGATCATTGAGTTTGCAAAGAACTACAACAGGGAAATGAATGCCCTGATCGTTTTCTCGGAAAAGGAACTTTCATCAAATGCCTGCACCGAACTGTTTAATCTGGCATTGATAACAGGTAAGCTTGGTAAAACTGCAAGCGGATTGATTTCGCTGAAGGAGAAGAACAACTCACAAGGCTTGTTTGATATGGGCATTTGTCCTTCAATTGGTGTTGCAAGTCAATCCATCATTGATGAGAAATTCATTGAAAAATTGAAAAAGAACTGGAAAGTAGATGAAATTCCTTCTGTAATAAATGACAGCCTCTACTCAATGTTGGAAAATGGCGCATTTAAAAATCTTTTCATTTTTGGTGAAGACCCCATGGGTACCACCAACAAGAAAGTAAGTGTTTCAGGGTGGCTTGCAATTGCAAAGTTTGTAGTTGTTCAGGATTATTTTATGACTGAAACAGCCGAACGGGCGCATCTGGTTCTGCCTGCTTCACTGCCTGTTGAAACCGGTGGCAGTTATACAAATACACAAAAAGTATATCAGGAGTTTCAGGCGGAATTTGATTCGGCGGTTGCGAAAAATTCCTTGCAGCAACTTGCTGAGATCATGAAAAATCTCGAACTGAAAACAAAGTCAAAAGTTGAAGAGATTCGGAAAGAAGTATTCACTTTGCTGAGTGGGGATAAAAATCAAAAGCACATCATTAAATACACGGATAAGGATAATTTATTCAGGATATTCAATTCCGGATGTGATGCTGTTAATTACAGATTCGATGAGGAGTTTGAAGAGGTAATGAAATAAGAGGTATAATTATTCCATTCAGGCTGGGATAAGCCTGTTAAGTAATGTTTACTTGCTTTATTTCACTTTGCATTTTTAGCTTCAGGGTTTTGGTTGGAGTTTCCTGATAAATGTTAATGGCTACCCTTATCAGGTTCATCAATAACAGGTGCGTTTTTAATAGCAAAGCCTAAATAAATCAATCCGCTTACCACTATGGCTGATATGATGATAATAGCGATCATAGTTCGTTTAGTTACAATTAGTTAGTTTATTTCTATAACGTAAAAATAATATCATTTATTCCCTTTTTTACAATGAATTCTTAACATTTAATTAACACCTAAGAAGTTGTTAGTTAGTTTATTTATAGTAATCGGCAGGTGTCAACCAGTTAAAGGTTCATAAATCCTTACTGAAAAGAGGTTGCATGTGGAGCATGGTTTTATTTGTAAATTTGTAAAAAATGCAAGGAATGACAACAAGAAGAAAAGTTTCGATAGATGCAAAAAAGTTTTATTTCAATGATACCTCCTTTAATGTATTAATGCGTAAAAGAATATATCATGTACTTTTAATTTCAAGTGCATATGATGCATTTATTCTTGAAGATGACGGACGTATTGATGAACAGATTTTTAATGAATATGTTTCCCTTAACCTGCGTTACCCCCCGCAATTCATGCTGGCTCACAGTGAAGAAAAAGCCTTCCGGATGCTTGAAGAAGAAAACATTGATCTGGTTATCACAATGCTGAGTGCTGAAGAACAGGATACTTTTGACCTGGCTACAAAAATCAAAAAAAAGTATAAAGATACCCCTATTGTTGTTTTAACTCCTTTTTCACGTGAAGTTACCATCAAACTTTCCAAGGAAGATGTCAGCGCTATTGACCATATTTTCAGTTGGCTGGGTAATGCCGATATTTTACTTGCCATCATTAAATTGATTGAAGATAAAATGAATGTTGAGCATGATGTCCAGGAGGTTGGTGTTCAGGTGATTTTGCTTGTAGAAGACTCCATACGATTTTATTCAAGCTATCTGCCCAACATGTATAAGATCATCTTTAAGCAATCCAAAACATTTATGACAGAAGGTTTGAATGAGCACCAGAAAATGCTTAGAATGAGAGGCCGGCCTAAAATTCTTCTAACGACCAATTATGAGGATGCCCTGGCCATGTACGAGAAATACAAATCAAATATGCTGGGGATTATTTCCGATGTATCTTATTCGAGAGATGGAGAAAAAGACAAGCTGGCCGGAGTAAAGCTGGCAAAAAAAGTTAAACGCGATGATCGTTTTATGCCAATTCTGATTCAATCATCCAATATTGAAATAAAGAAGGTGGCCAAAGAAATAGGGGTTGGTTTCATTAATAAAAATTCAAAAACACTTTCAATAGAGCTTCGTAATTTTATCAGGGAATATTTCGCTTTTGGCGATTTTGTTTTCCAGAATCCTGAGACGGGTCATGAAATTGCAAGGGCAAAAGATTTAAAGGCTTTGCAGGAGATGATCTTTCAGATGCCCGATGAAAGCATACAATATCATATTCAGCGTAATCACCTTTCGAAATGGCTGCGGGCCCGTGCATTGTTTCCTCTTGCAGAAATGTTCAAAGACCTTCGGGAGGAAGATTTTACCGATCTGGATGAAATAAAACGTTTTATTTTTGATGCCATTGCAAGCTTTAGGTTAAACAAAGCACGGGGTGTAATTGCTGATTTTTACCGCGACCGCTTTGATGAATATTTTACTTTTTCAAGGATTGGAGAAGGTTCTATTGGCGGTAAAGCCCGCGGACTGGCATTTTTGGATACACTTATCAAAAGAAACCGTTTATACGACAAATATGATGGTGTTGTAATCACAATCCCACGAACTGTAGTTCTGAGTACGGATATCTTCGATGAATTCATGGAAGATAATAACCTTTACAAAATTGCCCTTTCGGATAAAAGTGATAGAGAAATTTTACAATTGTTTGTTGAAGCAAGATTGCCTTATAGAATTCATGAGGATTTGTACACCTTTATCTCCGTTGTAAAGAATCCCATTGCCATTCGTTCATCCAGCCTCCTTGAGGATAGTCATTATCAACCTTTTGCCGGGATATATTCAACCTATATGATACCCAGCATTCTGAATGACGAAAGATTGATGATCGAATTGTTGAGCAATGCAATTAAAAGTGTTTACGCATCTGCTTTTTATAAAAACAGCAAAGCCTATATGACGGCTACCGCCAATGTGATAGATGAGGAGAAAATGGGAATTGTGATACAGGAAGTTTGCGGAAAAAAATACGGTAGTCATTTTTATCCTGTAGTATCCGGTGTGGCAAGATCAATAAATTTTTATCCCATTGAACCGGAGAAGCCTGAAGATGGAATTGCTAACCTGGCTCTCGGGCTGGGCAAGTATATTGTTGATGGCGGAATGACCTTACGGTTTTCGCCTAAATATCCCAAAAAAATTCTGCAGCTCAGTTCGCCGGAAATGGCTTTGAAAGAAACTCAAAAAAGATTCTATGCCCTTGACCTGAATGCAGATAGTTTTAAGCTTAGTGTGGATGACAGCATTAACCTGAAAAAGTTGCGAGTTGCAGCAGCCGATAAAAATGGTTCGCTGAAATACATTGCCTCTACCTATGATTTTCAAAATGAGATGCTTCGGGATGGTGTGCATTATGATGGAAAACGACTGATTACTTTTTCAAATATTCTTAAACACCATACATTCCCTATGGCGGAAATTTTGCAAGACGTGATTGAAATTGGCCAGCAGGAAATGGCCAAACCTATTGAAATTGAGTTTGCGGTTGAGCTGAATAAACCCAAAGGGGAACCCAAACTTTTCAATCTTTTGCAAATCCGGCCGATTGTGGATAATAATCAATCCATTGATAAAGACCTGAAAAATATTTCAATGGAAAAGGCAATTGTTTATTCAAAGAATGCTCTGGGTAATGGAGTGATCAGGGATATCAGGGATTTTGTTTATGTTAAACCCGAATCTTTTGATGCTTCTAAAAATCCTGATATTGCCAACCGAATTGGTGAATTGAATGATAAATTTATTGAAAAGCAGCAAAATTATGTACTTGTCGGACCGGGCAGATGGGGTTCGGCTGATTCATGGCTAGGGATTCCTGTAAAATGGCCTCAGATTTCCGCTGCCCGTGTAATTGTTGAATCCGGTCTTTCGAATTACCGCATTGATCCGAGCCAGGGCACTCATTTCTTTCAGAATTTGACCTCATTCAGGGTGGCTTATCTTACCATCAATCCTTATATCAAAGATGGCCTTTACGACCTGGATTATCTTTCTTCCTTTAAAGCTGCCTATGAAGATGAGTACATCCGACATATTCATTTCAAAGATCCTATATTAATTGAAGTTGACGGGCAGGTGAGTATCGGGGTAGTTTATAAGATGGGGAAGGTTTAGGAAATTACAGCATACAAAATATTTGATCTTGTGGCAATCCAGCTATCCGATTCAACATGCATTGATCTTCTATATAAACCTATCATCCCATCCGTAAAGGATTTCATTGTTAATTGAATTTAAAAATACTATGATCGTTATCAGGATAAGTACAGAAACAGATAGTAAAACAGTTTTATCCTTTTTTGTGCTTTTATTTTTGATTGCTGATTTGCCATAGCTGATCAAGGATTAAAAACCAACAATTTTCTGCCAGATCATGTCCTTCATTTTATTCAAACCTTTTTGGGCTACTGATGATATAAAAACATAAGGCAATTCCTTGGGTAATTCTTTTTCCAGTTCATCCATCAACTCCCGGTCAAGCATATCGGATTTGGAAATGGCCAGTATTCTTGACTTATGAAGCAACTCGGGATTATATTCTTTAAGTTCGTTAAGCAGTATCTTATATTCATTTGCAATATCATCCGCATCAGCGGGCACCATAAACAAAAGTATTGAATTTCTTTCGATATGTCTTAAAAACCTTAATCCAAGCCCTTTTCCCTGGTGGGCGTTTTCGATGATCCCGGGAATATCTGCCATTACAAAAGATCGGTCATCCCGGTAGGAAACGATACCAAGATTTGGGACAAGCGTAGTAAAAGGATAATCTGCTATTTCGGGTTTGGCAGCTGAAACAACCGAAAGTAAAGTTGATTTCCCGGCATTGGGAAAACCGACCAGTCCCACATCTGCTAATAGTTTCAATTCGAGGATGATCCATTCTTCTTTGCCTGGCATACCAGGTTGGGCATATCGGGGGGTTTGGTTGGTTGCCGATTTAAAATGATTGTTGCCTAATCCACCCAAACCGCCTTCGAGGATCACCCTGGTATCGCCATCTTCGTTGATCTCACAAAGCATTTCACCGGTATCGGCTCTTTTTGCAACCGTACCAAGGGGGACTTCAATAATGGCATTCTTACCCTTGGCGCCGGTGCTTTTTTGCTTTCCGCCAGGCTGGCCGTTTTCTGCTTTGATATGTTTTGTGTATTTCAGGTGAAGCAATGTCCATAGCTGGCTGTTTCCTTTTAAAATTACATCGCCGCCTTTACCGCCGTCGCCACCATCGGGGCCGCCTTTGGGGACGAATTTTTCCCTGCGGAGGTGGGCAGAGCCTGCCCCTCCCTTGCCTGAGCGGCAATTTATCTTAACATAATCTACAAAATTGGGATTGGACATTTTTCAACGTTTAGAAGCAAAGATAAGAAAATAGAGGATGTAGTGGGAATCGGGTGAATGAAGTTATAGAATAATGTCACTCCTACGGAGTTCTGTCTGTTTATTCCAAATCCATTGTTACCATAATATTATCGCTACGCGATTTTATGGGTTCAGCAATTTATGTTAAAGAACACTTTAGCATCCTTTGAAATAAACAAGGTGGTTTGATTTATGAACCATTCCCGTTAGGGAAGATATTATGGTAGTGAAAAGATTTGGCGGTGACAAAAATCCCGTAGGGATGACAGAAACGAATTTGTTATTCCACAACCTGGTAAATATCCGGATAATTTCTCCCAAAACCATCATAATCCAAACCATATCCAATGATAAAATCATTAGGAATCTCCATGCCGATATAATCAATTTGATAGTCTTTTTTAAAGGCATCCGGTTTGAAAAGGAGGGTGGCAATTTTAACATCAGCCGCTTCCATATCCTTCAGCTTCTGACGGGTATAGGCCATTGTAATTCCCGTATCAATTATATCCTCCACGATTACAACAATTCTGTCTTTTAAAATCCTGTCGAGGCCTATCAACTCCCTGACCGTTTCCGAGCTTTTAGTTCCTACATAAGATGACAATTTGACAAAGGATACTTCGCAATCAAGTTTGATGCGCTGCAATAAATCTGTGGCGAAAACAAATGCACCGTTAAGCACAATGAGAAACAATGGAACTTTTCCTTTCAGGTCATTATTGATCTGATCTGAAATTTTATCAACAGCTTTGATGATTTGCTTGTGTTTTAGGTAGGTTTTAAAAGTTTTATCTTTTACGATAACGGTTTTCATAAGCAATACATTTTAGTAAATCATTGAACACAAATATAAATGATTAGCATGCCGAAATAAAATATAAAGTTCTATTTTTGCTCACAAAATCTAAAAACTTTTCGACATGCAAGCACAAGTCAGTATAATTATGGGTAGCACTTCCGATTTACCCATCATGGAACAAGCCGCAAAGATATTGGAAGAAATGCAAATCCCTTTTGAGATCAATGCCTTATCAGCTCACCGCACTCCTGAAAAAGTAGAAGAGTTTGCCAAAGGAGCGCTTGAAAGAGGAATAAAAGTGATCATCGCCGGAGCCGGAATGGCGGCTCATTTACCAGGTGTGATCGCTGCTATGACAACGGTTCCCGTTATTGGAGTGCCCATCAAGGCTTCCCTGGAAGGCCTGGATTCTTTATTGGCCATTGTACAAATGCCTCCCGGTATTCCGGTTGCAACTGTTGGTATTAACGGGGCAAGGAATGCCGGAATACTTGCTGCTGAAATTTTGGCCGTGGGTGATGATAATATAATGAAGAAGGTGATTGATTTTAAAGAAAACCTGAAAGGGAAGATCGTTAAAGCCAATGAGGATTTAAAGAAGATCAGGTTTGAATACAAAACAAACTGATAAACAGTACAGTAAAGGTGGTTTCCGGTTAAGAGGGTTACCTGCCTCAAGATTGTATCCGGTTTTCCGGGATCAATACCGGGTGAACTTTCGGTAAATTCAAAGGGATCATCACCATTGTTTAAAAATAACGGGCACGAATCAATATTACAGCTTCCCCAGTTTAGTGTTGATAAAGGACTGATGTTGACAGAATCCTATCCGTATTGGATATTGGAATAATTAACAGATATTTAAAATCAATGAGAAGTATATATTACCCTCTGAGGAGTTTAAGGATGGTATTGATTATGTCCCAACCAGGAAAGAGATTATTTTCGGGCATCACTTTGCTTCTATTGCCGGAACAGGACCTATTGTTGGCCCCCGCTATCGCCATTATTTTTGCTTTGTATCCGGGTGCTGTGCTGCCGGTTTGGCTTGAAATTCCTATTGCTATGCTTTTGGGTTTTTATGGTTTACCGGAAAGGAAAGAGCTATCTTTCCTGGAGCATCATTGCAGTAATTATAATGTATATCACCGTTGTGATCGGAAATTATGTCCCGGTGCAAATGAATGATATAGCCGGAATCCCGTCAACAGGTGTATGGACGATCATTCTGCTTGTTTATGCCTATATTGCATCGGTGCTTCCTGTTACTACACTTTTGCAACCCGGAGATTTTATCAATTCACATCAGTTGCTTATCGCAATGGGGCTTTTAATTGGCGGAATAATTATTTCATACTTCGGCTAGCGGAGAAACTTTGACAGGAATTCCGGCCTGGACAAATTATTATGAATCCTGGACATCAGCCCAAGGATTGGCTTCCAAAGTAAGCGCTTTTGTTATTGGTTCGGCTATTGTGAACCAGATCAATTTCGGGAAACAGGAAAACATGCTATTGCAGATTGTCAACATCATAATTATCATTCTGGCATGTTGGATTATCTTTGAAGGCATGCTCAGATTTATTAATATTATAAAAAAAGGAAAATGAGAAAGAAGTGCCGGAGCCAGGTAGCCATATAGCCTATCATTGGTCATAAAAAACATGACCATCCTATGATCTGAAACCACCTGAAAGGCATTATTTGACGACGAGATTATTACGATGATGGCAGTATTGTAAGCATTAACCCAACTTGCAAATGAAACTTCATAACTACCTATCAGAGAGCGCATAGCAA
>CAZTAW010000122.1:0-9846 GCA_964611705.1 uncultured Bacteroidales bacterium | reverse complement strand
GTCCTCAGGACTCCTGGGGTTCTTTCTGGGAACCGCTTTGTACGAAATTGACATTAGTACATTCTTTTTAAAAACGTAAGGATTTTTTCATAAGAAAACTGCAATAAAGTATTTTGGATATATTTGGCTTACCTTGGTAACCGGGGATTTCCCAGGTAGTAATTTTTTGTGAAAAAAGTTGTTAACAGTTTTTTTGAAGAAGGCCTGACAGGTTTTCGTTAAATAAATGATAGGTGTTCTTTAACCGGGTGCAGTTCATAGTTAGCACAAACCTGTCAGGCCTGGTTTGTCTTGCCGGTTAATAAAGCCATAAACACCGGTAAGCATCATTTGGTAATTGTTTTTTATTTCCTTACCTTTAATCCGAATCAAACCGGTGATTATGAACAAAGATTGTATTATTGTTGTTTGAATACAAAAAAATAGCATGAAAAAGATCATCATTTTCGGGGCAACAGGCTTTATCGGGAAGGAACTTGTAACATTGCTTCAAAAAGACTATGAAGTTTTTGTTGTAAGCAGAAATAAACAAAAAGCAAAACAGGTATTCAACGAAAATATAAATATCATTGAATGGGCCGGTGATGAAATTCATGATAAAAAACCTTTCCAAAATGCATATGCCATGATCAATCTGATTGGCGAAAATGTGGGGTCCGGCTACTGGACAAAGAAAAAGAAAGATAAAATACTGAACAGCAGGAAACAATCTACCCGTAGAATTGTTGATTTGATCAATACCCTCAAAAACAAACCTGAAACAATTATTCAGGGTTCTGCTGTAGGATATTACGGTTCGTATTCCGAAATGGAAATCACCGAAGAATCATCCAAAGGAAATGGATTTTTATCGGAGGTTACTGAACAATCAGAAGATGAACTGAACGGGCTTCCGGAAAACATCAGAAAAATATTTTTAAGAACCGGTGTTGTGATAGGAAAGGGGGGAGGGTTGGTTAAAAGCCTGATGATCCCCTTTAAACTATTCATAGGCGGACCGCTCGGAAACGGTAAACAATGGTTCCCGTGGATACACATGAAAGACGAAATTGAAGCCATAAAATTTTTACTGGAAAATACAACTGCCGAAGGAGTGTACAATCTGGTTTCACCCAATCCCGTAAGACAAAAAGATTTTATGAAGGCATTCGGAAAAACCATTAACCGGCCATCATACTTCAAAGTTCCGGCCTTCTTTTTAAAGGCTGTATTCGGTGAAATGGCCAGGGAAATGTTTTTGAAAAGTCAGAAAGTTAAACCAAAAAGATTATTGGAAGCAGGTTACAGCTTTCATTTTGTGGATGTTAATACCGCTTTGAATGATCTTATAAAAAAATAAAATATGTTATCACAAACTTTAATTATTGCAGCAATAAGCATTTTTGCCTACATGCTGATCTTTTACCTTATTGCACAGGCCATCAAAGACAATTCCATCGTTGACATCGGCTGGGGGCTCGGTTTTGTTGTGCTCAGCGTTTCGCTGTCGGTTTTTTACCCTGTTGTTTATTTATCCAAAGTGATAATCCTGGCCATGATCTGGCTGTGGGGTTTACGTTTGAGTATTTATATTTTCCTTCGCAACAAAGGAAAACCTGAAGATTTCCGCTATGCCAACTGGCGAAAAAAGTGGGGCAGGAAACAACCCCTTATTGCGTTTTTTAAAGTTTTCATGCTGCAAGGGCTGGTAATGTTCATCATTGCCTCACCAATGTATTTTGTATACAGTTATCCTGTTAAGGGAATCAACTGGGTTTACATTTTGGGGATGGTTATTTTTCTTATCGGTTATTTCTTTGAAGTTGTTGGCGATTACCAGATGGGGGCTTTTAAGAGGAAACCGGAAAACAAAGGAAAGATCATCAATACCGGCCTCTGGAAGTATACCCGCCACCCCAATTATTTCGGGGAAGCTGTGATCTGGTGGGGTGTTTTCCTGATGGCGCTACCCTCAGAATACGGTATTATTTCCATTATAAGCCCGGTAATTATTACCTTGTTGTTGCGATATGGTTCCGGGGTTCCCATGTTGGAAAAGAAATACGAAGGTCGTGAAGACTGGGAAGCCTACAAAAAGAAAACACCGGCCTTTTTTCCCTTTGTTAAATTTTAGTCATGGAAAAAATAACCATATTCTGGTTCAGGCGGGATCTGCGATTGGATGATAACAGGGGCTTGAATGAAGCCCTGAAAAATAAGGGGAATGTTCTTCCGGTTTTTATTTTTGATACGGATATCCTTGAAAAGCTTCCCGACCGGGATGATGCAAGGGTAACTTTTATTTATCGTAATCTGGTAAAAGTTAAACAGGAACTTGAAATGTTTGGGAGTTCTTTACTTATCATGATTGGAAAACCAAAAGAAGTATTTGTAAAACTTTCGGAAGATTATCCTACAACGGCTGTTTATACAAATCATGATTATGAGCCTTATGCCGTTAAAAGGGACAAAGAAATAAGCGCTTTTCTGGAATTAAAAAGTATTGATTTCTTTACTTTCAAAGATCAGGTGATTTTTGAAAAAGATGAAGTTGCGAAAAGTGACGGCAAACCCTATACGATTTATACACCATACAACCACAAATGGAAGAAAAAGCTGAATTCCATTTCATTAACCGAATATCCGATAATGGATTTCAAAGATCGCTTTCTGAAAACAAAAGTTTTCAAAATGCCATCATTAAGTGAGATTGGTTTTTCCGGATCAACGCTTAAGTTTCCTGACAGGGATTTCAATGAAGGGCTGATAAGAAATTACGATAAAACCAGAGACTTCCCTTATCTTGAAGGAACTTCCCGTTTAGGGATTCATTTACGTTTTGGTACTGTCAGCATCAGAAAACTGCTTAATACGGCAAAAGAATTAAATGAGACTTTTCTGAACGAACTGATCTGGCGGGAATTTTTTATGATGATCCTTTGGCATTTCCCTGAAACCGTTCACAAGGCCTTTAAACCGAAATATGATAATATTGTCTGGCGCCGGAATGAAGATGATTTTAAAAAATGGTGCAATGGTGAAACAGGTTATCCCATTGTGGATGCAGGTATGCGTGAACTGAACAAAACCGGCTTTATGCATAACCGGGTTCGTATGATCACGGCAAGTTTCCTGGTTAAGCATCTTTTAATTGACTGGCGGTGGGGCGAAGCCTGTTTTGCGCGTAAATTGCTTGATTACGAACAATCGTCCAATGTCGGTAACTGGCAATGGGCAGCAGGATCGGGTTGTGATGCAGCGCCTTATTTCAGGATATTCAATCCCTATACCCAAACCGAAAAATTTGATCCGGATAAAAAATATATAAATAAATGGGTGCCGGAGTGGAATAGTAAACAATACCCGGCTCCGGTTGTTGAACATAAGTCAGCCCGGGAGCGGGCTTTATACGAATATAAAAATGCATTAAACTAAACCATGAAAACAAGGATAATTTCTACAATATTTGGATTATTAATCACTGCCGGTTTATTCGGCCAGAGTGGAAAGATCAGCGGAAGGGTATATGATAAAAATACCAATGAGCCCATTCCTTTTGCCAATATCGTGATCTGGGAGACCAACATCGGTTCGACCTCAGATCTGGACGGGAATTTTTTATTTACCGGACTGGAACCCGGGTATATAAATCTTGCAGTTTCAGCAGTGGGTTATGAAAAGTACATTTCGGAAGATGTATTGGTAACCAATGCCAAAACGGTAAACATTGACCTGCCCATGCTGGAAAAGGCAGTTGAACTTGAAACTGTTGAGATCAAGGCTTCACCTTTCAGAAGGATGGAAGAAAGCCCCGTTTCCATGCGGTCGCTGAGTATTTCTGAGATAGAGAGGAACCCTGGTGGCAACAGGGATATTTCAAGGGTTGTACAATCATTGCCGGGGGTTTCTTCTACCGTATCCTACCGGAACGATTTGATTGTAAGGGGAGGAGGAGCTGCAGAAAATAGTTTTTATTTGGATGGTATTGAAATTCCAACTATTAATCACTTTGCAACACAAGGCGCATCAGGCGGGCCTGTCGGGATCATTAATGTTGATTTTATCCGTAATGTGGAATTTTATTCGGGTGCGTTCCCTGCCAATCGGGGTGAGGCATTGAGCTCGGTTATCGAGTTTAAACAAATTGATCCGAATACTGAGGAGTGGAATTTCAGGACAGCCCTGGGCGCTTCCGACCTGGCATTTACCGCCAACGGTCCGGTTACGCCAAAATCAGGTTTGATATTCTCTGCAAGAAGGTCTTACCTGGGATTTCTTTTTGATGTGCTGGGACTGCCTTTCCTGCCAACATATAATGATTTCCAGTTCGAATACAAACATAAATTCAATACAAAAAACCAGTTAACGGTTATTGGCCTTGGCGCCATTGACCAGTTCGACCTGAATACAGGTATCGAAAACCCGGATGATGACCAGCGATATGTTCTGGGTTATTTACCTGTATTTGAACAATGGAGTTACACCATAGGTGCCAATTACAAACATTTCAAAAAGAATGGTTTCAATACCATTGTGTTTAGCAGGAATTACCTGGATAACCGGTCATACAAATACCTGAACAACAATGAGGTTGATTCCCTGAAAACATATGATTACAAATCCATGGAAAGCGAAAATAAATTCAGGTTTGAAAGCACCTCCAGGCAAAATGGCTATAAGTTCAACTATGGTTTCGGGCTGGAGTACGCGCAATATTCAAACCGGACATTTCAGAAAGTATTTATACAGGATAGCTTGAGAGAGATCAACTATAATTCGGATTTAAACGTATGGAATTATAACTTTTTCGGGCAGATAAGCAAGCCTGTGTTTAATGAGCGGCTTACACTTTCGCTTGGGGTAAGGATGGATGCCAGCGCCTATTCAAAGGATATGGCCAATCCGCTTGATCAGTTATCGCCCAGGTTTTCGGCTTCCTACGCCTTAGTTGACAGGGTTTATCTGAATTTCAATACGGGAAGGTATTATCAGCGCCCCCCTTATACCACGATGGGATTCAGGGATAATAACGGTAATTTGGTGAATAAAGAAAACGGATTGAAATACATTGCCGCTGATCATATTGTTGCCGGAATAGAATTTTTACCTGATGATAAATCGAAGATCACCCTTGAGGGTTTTTACAAGTTTTATCATGATTACCCTTTTTCGGTAGATGATTCAATTGCCATTTCAAGTAAAGGTGGTGATTACGGGATTTTTGGCGATGAGGAGGTTGTATCCATTGCCGAAGGAAGGGCTTATGGTTTTGAAGTGCTTGCCAGGGACAAAAACCTGAAAGGTTTTAACATCATTTTGTCATACACATTTGTAAGAAGCGAGTTTAAAGACCTGGAAGGAGAATATATCCCGACCCGATGGGATAACCGGCATATACTGAACCTGACTGTTTTGAAGGAATTGAAACGAAACTGGGACATCGGATTTAAATGGCGTTTTGTTGGGGGCGCCCCTTATACGCCTTATGATTTGCTTGAATCGAGTCGGAGGCCTGCATGGGATGCGAGAGGCAGGGGATATCTGGATTATGGAAGGTTCAACAGTCTGCGCCTGGCTAATTTTCACCAGCTTGATATCAGGGTGGATAAGCAGTATTTCTTTAAAAAATGGTCGCTGATACTTTATCTGGATATTCAAAACCTGTATAATTTTAAAGGTGAAGAGCCCGATAACCTGACCAATACCGATAAAGATGGAAATCCCGTAATTATCAATCCTGATGACCCGTATAGTGAGCAATTATACCAACTCAGAAGGATAGAATCTGAAGCAGGTACGGTTTTACCAACCATCGGTTTTATTGTTGAGTTTTAATATCATTAAATAAAGTAACAATGAAGAAATTAATTATTCTGATAAGCCTGGCAGTGAGTTCGGTTTCATTTATTCATTCGCAAACCGAGACTATTACAACAACTCCTTCGGATGAAGGCAGAGAGATTAAAATAGAGTTTAAAAAAGGAAAAACGCATAATTATCCACTGATGGCCATTTGGATTGAAACTTCAGATAGTACTTATATAGAAACAGTATATATTTCAAAATCCATTGCAACCAGTGTTTTCGGGTATGGTGATAAATCCGAAGGCGTATGGAAGCCGGGGATGATCAGAAGGCCGGCTGCTTTGCCTTATTGGGCGCATAAAAGGCGGGTAAAAGCTGAAGATGGTTTGTATTTGCCAACCCCGGATAATCCGGTTCCGGATGCGATTTCCGGGCCGACACCTTCGGGGGATTTTGTTTTGAATACTGTTATTCCGCAGGAAGCCGGAAAGCAATTCAGGATATTGTTCGAGATCAATCAAAGCTGGGACTGGAATGAATACTGGACAAACAACAAATTCCCTGATGATGAAAATTATAAAACCTCCAGCCAGCCCTCAATCATTTATGAAGCTGTAATTGACCTTGATAGTCAAGAGGAGGAATATATCATGCAACCCATCGGCCACGGGCATTATTCGGGGAAAGACGGAAAACTATATTCTGATCTGAGTACTTTGACCACCGCAAAGCAAATTGCCGGTAAAATTGTTATAAGGTTGAATTAGGTCTTATTTTCTTTGTATCTGAATTAAAATATACTCATCTTTTTAGTCTCAGCATTATGATATTTAACAAGCCTGGCGCTGAAATTTTTGTACTTTTATCCATTGGGGTGTTGATTATGTTTGACAACTCAAAGATATTGAATATCAACGGGTAAATTGTTTGAATGAATTTGTAAAGCAGTAAATCCGGAAAAACTATATCAATTTAAGAATATGAATATCAACCAACAACACAAGTATTACAGGGAAGATTTTAACAATGTAATCGAAAAGCTCCAAAGCTCAAAAGATGGGCTCAGCGAAAAGGAGGCAAAAAAAAGACTCAAAGAACTGGGTCACAACAAGCTTCCCGAAAAAGGTACTACTAGCATACTTAAGTTTATCCTCAGACAATTCAAAGATTTCCTTGTTCTGATTCTTTTCATAGCTGCTGTAATTTCCTATCTCACCGGCCATATGGTTGATGTTTATGTAATCATTGGTGTAATCATTGTAAATGCTGCCATCGGCTTCTTCCAGGAGTATAAGGCTGAAAAGTCTATTGCCGCACTGAAAAAGCTAATCAAACGGGATGCCCTAATTTTACGGGATGGGAAGAAGAAAGTTATAGGAACAACAAAACTTGTGCCGGGAGATATTGTTTTTTTGGAAGAAGGTAAATCCGTACCGGCCGATGCACGTTTGCTGAATGTGAAAAATTTTACAGTAAACGAGTCATCCCTTACTGGGGAGTCCGTTCCTGTTTCCAAGCAAACAGAAGCCTTAAAGGAAGATGTTAGTTTGGCCGACCGCAAGAATATGGTCTATAAGGGTACTCATGTTGCACGGGGCTCCTGTAAAGCCATTATTACGGCAACAGGTGAAAACACCCAGCTTGGACAAATTGCCGAATCCATACAGGAAGCAGAAGAGAAGGAAAGCGAGTTCAGGAAAAAAACCAGACGTCTGGCAAAGATCATGGCAAGTATTGCCATTTCTACCGCCATCATCGTTTTTTTAGTGGGGTATTTTCTACGTGGATTTGAATTTGATGATATCCTTCTGGTAACCATTGCTACATTGGTGTCCTCCATCCCGGAAGGATTACCGGCGGTATTGTCTATTGTTCTGGCCATTGGTGCCAACCGCATGGCCAGGCAAAATGCCATCATTCGTGAATTTACAGCTACTGAAACAGCAGGGTCTCTAACAGTGATACTTTCCGATAAAACAGGTACTATAACCCAGAGCATACTTACAGTGAAAAAGCTTTTCGTTACGGGCGAAAAGGAATACGATGTGAGCGGTACGGGATACCAGCCGGAAGGTGAAATACATCGTGATGATGAAGAAATAAGTGTTTCGAAAAGCAAAAGCCTGGAAAAAATGGTCCTTATAGCGGGCCTGTGCAATGATGCCAGCCTGCATGAAAAAAAGAAGGGGGAACCGCAAGTTTCTGGTGATCCAACAGAGGTTTCACTGGAGGTCTTCTCCCGGAAAATCAAATCTTCCGAAGAAGAAATCTTTGAGGATATTAAAAAGATAGATGACCTGCCTTTCAATGCCGAACAGAAGTTCAGGGCTTCCGTTATTGAATATCCGGATGAGCACAGGGAATGCTATGTGGTGGGAGCTCCTGAAAAAGTGCTGTCACTTTCTAACAGGTATTTATCGGATAAAGGAGAAGAAAAGCTCAACAACAGCATACATGATGAGATATTGGAACAGATAGATAAGATAACCTCCGAAGCCATGCGGGTAATTGGATGTGCCTATCATGAAGTTGATAAGAACAAGGATGTTGTTGATCCTGATGAAGTAAAAGACCTTGTATTTAGTGGCCTCTATGGTATCATTGATCCGGCCAGGCCTGAAGTGACAGAAGCTGTCAAGCTTTGTAAAAATGCCGGAATTCGTGTTGTAATGGTGACCGGTGACCACAAGCAAACGGCTGCAGCCATTGCTAAAGAGGTTGGGATCATCGAGAAGAATGAAGGTACGGAGGAATGTCCGGCTGTGCTACAGGAAACAGAACTGGATGTTGATGATGAAACATTTAGAAAATATACTGATTGTGTAAATGTATTTGCAAGGATGAGTCCTCAGTCGAAACTGAAGTTAGCCAAAACTCTTCAGGATAATAATAATCTGATTGGTATGACCGGCGACGGAGTGAATGATGCACCTGCGCTGAAAACGGCCGATGTAGGAATCGCCATGGGACAAAGAGGTACGGACGTGGCCCGCGATGCATCACAGATCGTTTTATCAGATGATAACTTTGCAAGTATTGTGAATGCTGTAAAAGAAGGCCGTATTGTATTCAGGAACGTCAGATTAACCAGTTTCTTCCTGGTTACAACCAATTTTGCTTCCACCCTCACTTTGATCGCAGCAATAGCAGCAGGATTCACCTATCCTTTGTTACCGACACAGATCCTTTGGATCAATCTGGTGACCGACGGTGTTATGGATATATCACTGGCTACCGAACCCGATCATGGTGATATCATGGAGGAAAAGCCCCGGAAAAAGGGAGCTCCCATTCTGAACAGAATGATATTTCCCTATCTTTTTATTATTGTTCCCGTGATGGTGGGGCTGGCGCTGCTGGTCTTTAATTACTATCATGAAGTAAGCATTGAAAAAGCCAGAACGGGTGTTTTTCTGGTTGTATCCATGACACAGGTGTTCAATGCTTTCAATATGCGCTCTTTGAAAAAATCAGTATTCAGTATCGGTTTTTTTAGAAATAAATGGATTATTCTGGCCTTTCTGGTTTCCATAGTCTTGCAGATAGCTGCCATTAAACTTCCTTTCATGCAAAATATTTTTCATTTCAAAGATATGCAATGGCTGGATATCATCGTTATTACAGCTATGTCGTCATTGGTATTTATTTTCGGGGAAATATACAAATTTATCAGGAACAGGTTTTTTAACAGTCCTTAAAGGATATGCAACATTTGTTTGGTAAAATTTGTATCCTGAGCAAAAAATTAATTAAAAATGACAACTCTTGAAAATATAAGAAATCGTTTGATAGATATAATAATTGAATATAAACAAAAAAACAAAAAGAATGAAACCAAAAATTTTACTTACAGTTTTAATGATCGTAATGATCACGGGCGCTATGGCCCAGAAACCGACAATGGTTTTAACCTTCACCGCCGACAACAACGGCCAGCATGTGCCCTTAAATAGCATCCTGATCGAGAACCTGACCCAGGGCGGGGATACCACGCTTTATGCACCTGATACCGTTTTGGTGCTTGACTACTTCGTCGGCATGAATGAAAACATCGCTTTCGAT
>CAZTAW010000121.1:0-10135 GCA_964611705.1 uncultured Bacteroidales bacterium | reverse complement strand
TGCCGTCATTGGTTTGGTCCAGATTATTTGGGTTTAAACGGGCTGTTGCCGGAGGATTTCTTATATCATCACGTCTCAGTCTGATTATTGCTGCTTCTGCTATCGGAATGGAACTGGGAGTGATCAGTAGTGGAATGAACGCTTTGATCATTCTAATGGCTGTAATTACCTGCTTGTTGTCACCTGTTCTTTTCAATCAGATCAATCCTAAAAGCCGTTTTCCGGCAGACAAAACCGTTATTGTTGGGGGCAGTTCAACGGGAGTATTGCTTGCCCGCCGCCTGAAATTGCATAATAAGGATGTGATCATGATTGAAAGCGATGAAAGCAGGTTCCTCGATATCAATCAAAAAGGGATACAGTGTATTCATGGTGATGGATGTGATGTGAGCATATATGACAAAATAAAATTATATCCGCAAAATTATGTTGTTGTTCTTACTGATTCCGATGACTTGAATATCAGGATTTCTGAAGTACTACGTCAGCAGTTGAATCATGAACAGATCATTACAAAAGCTAATAAACAGGGAATACAACGCATTTTAAAAAGAATGGAAGTTGAATTTTTCGATGCAACCCGGGTTGTAGCCACAACCATCGAAAATCTTATTATGCGTCCAACTACCTATCATGCCCTTGTTGAAAGTTTTGACAATTACTATGTTGAGGAAATTAAAATAACCAATAAAGGTATAGATGGTCTTCAAATAAAGGAGGTACCTTTTCACAAAGATTGTACCCTTATGTTAATCAGAAGGGGAACGAACATGTATATTCCTCACGGGGAAACCTATCTGCGGATCGGCGATATTGTGAATGTTTTCGGAACTTCATCAGCCCTGGAAGATATTAGGGTGAAACTGGTTTAGGGTCAGCTTATTTTATTTTCCTGCAAAATTTGCTTCATGTTTTTTGATCTGATCCGGGGGTATTCAGGACGAAGAGTTTTCTATACGGCATCGGATTGGTATCCGGATGGGGATTTAAAATGTATTCTAATGTATATGTTTTGAATCCAACAATATTGGCACCATCTAATTATCTGATTCTGGGATTCAGTATACGAGCTGTGATTACAACATTAAAATTATCGGCATCACCGGTAAGCCTTGTTATCAATAATTGTGCTTTTTTGTTAACAGAAGGTGGTAATACATCACATCCTGATCAAAAAGTTGCCGATATTACAATCCAGGCATTTCTTCCTATCACAATAGTTTTCCTTTAATTCGAGCAGCGACTGCGAATGTAGTGCATTTTTAACTTCAGCGCCACAATTCTTCCATTTTTTAATGATGTTGTTGTTTTCAGGGGGTACTTCGTTAAGCAGGTTCAGTGCATGGTCAGTAAGCATTGCATTATCTTTATAACGCCCGTAGGCAAATACAAAAGGAATAATGGTGTTGATTATGATCAGGTCAATTGAACCGGTACCTAATTTCTTGGGCCTTTTTCCCGTTGACTTACCAAAAAGATAATGCCTATTCCAGTAATCCGATGCTACAACCTGAAACATTTTGTGAAGTTCTTTATAGCTGCTGATTTGTATTATTTGAGAAAATAAGTTTGATGATGTATGAATGAGGGCTGCAAGCTGAGCAATTCGGATGGTTGGAAAATTATAAGGTCTGAGACGCATAAATTTCCACAAATGTTTATCAACTGCTTGTAATGAAAATTTTTCCCTGAGATGCTTGTATTCTTTTTTAAGTTTTGTGGTGTAATCGTCTGTTTTATCGGTGTTCAGCAAACCTGACTGCCCAAAAAGCATGGCCTCAATTTGTAAGAGATTGTTTTTATGTTTTGCCAGGTAGTTAACAGGAAGTGATTTTGCCAGAAGCTCAAAAGGCTCTGCATTTACATTAAAACCGAAGCTTCTGGCAAGATGTTCGTAGAAACTTTGTTCCCAGTTGTTTTTGTTTTGATTGAGCTTGTTATTGATGAAAGTTAATTTATGTTCCAGCCTTTCGATGATCAACCTGACCATAAAGCATTCAAAGATCATCCGGTCTGTATTTTTTAAAAGATGTTCGCAGGGAATCCATCGCTGTGCGGTAATAAAGTCAATGTATTTGCCATATAGGTTCATGTCAAATTTCCCTTTAATTGCCAGTGTTGGGATTTTTTCCCCGTTATTTCGCCTGACCGGCATATCTTTTTCAAAAACAACATGCAATATGATGCTGTCATATGCATTATCATGATGGTGGCCATGCCGGAACCAGTCTGATGCAAGAACATGAATTTCAACATTGCCTGCCCATAATGTATCTCCTATTTTTATTCTTGCATTGGTGAAATCTGGTCCCGAGTCTGTATTGCGGGTACCTTGTTTGATGATTTTAACCGGTTTATTATCGGTTGTCAGGAGACTTGTGTCAAATAATTTGTTCCTCCAGAGATAATAAATAAAGTCTTCTTTCATAGGTATTGTTTATTATCCTATCCGGTTTTTTGGAAATTTGTTCCCAAAATCTGTTTATTTTCTTTTGAATTCATTCATTAAAGGGGACAACTATTTATAAACACTAAAAATGACAGCAATGTACATCCTGAATACCAATGCATTATGTTATATTGTTATGCTGTACTTGTTTTTAACTTAATGGTTTACTATTTTTGTCCGTAGAAATAGTAGATTTGGTAAAATGGGCGACGAAGAAACCATAATATCAGGTATTGAATACAAGGTAAGAAAGCTCATTGAATCATTAAATAAATGCGAGGAAGAAAAGG
Source organism: uncultured Bacteroidales bacterium (assembly GCA_964611705.1). GTDB lineage: Bacteria > Bacteroidota > Bacteroidia > Bacteroidales > JAIOZK01 > JAIOZK01. The sequence continues at coordinate 7,396 of CAZTAW010000121.1, read as the reverse complement.
GAAAATTGTTGACGGAAAAAGCAGAGCTTGAAAACAAAATAGAACAGCAAACAGAATTTAATAAAGAATTACAGGAAAAAATAAAAACAATAAAAACTGCAAAATTGCTTGAATCAGCAAAAGGATCAGTTGAAGCTAAAAACAGAATTAATGAATTGGTGCGGGAAATTGATAAATGTATAGGACTTTTGAACAATTAAAGCAAAAATAATTTTCGACGATAAAACTCAATGGATGAGCTGACGATTTCAGTAAAAATTGCTGACAGGCCATACAGGCTGACAATTAAAAAAGATGAAGAAGAGATAATTAGAAAAGCTGCAAAACTTCTAAATGAAAAAGTTAAGGAATTTGGGGAAAATTATGCTTACAATGATAAACAGGACTTGCTGTCAATGGTTGCAATCTTGTTTGCCACAAAAGCCATAAGCCTCGAAGACCAGGTTAAGGGAAAGGATAATAAGCTGGTCAATAAGCTTGCGGAAATCGAAAAGGTATTGTCGGAAAGAATTAAATAAGACGTTCTTTGATATAAAAAGATATTGCCCGCATTAATTCAAACTGGTTTGTAAACTCAACATTACAACAATTAGGGTTTAAAGCTCATAAATTTGTAGAACAGGCCTCAATCCCGGTATATTGGGATTTTCCTAAGGGAGACAGTGGACGTTCGAAAGATTTGGCAACCCTACACATGTCATTTTGGGGTTTATCAAAACTCCTGAATTATTGCGGGTTTTTTTATATCCGCAGGTTAATCCTTTGCAGGGCAATTTGTTAAAATTAACAAAGTTATGGAAGTGATATATTGTATTATTCTAAGTATGGTTGGACTGGTTATCGGAGGTTTGATAGCAAGTACAGTACTCAGGAAGACCATAGAAAAGAAAAGTAAAAAAATAATTGAAGAGGCTGAAGAAAAAGCAGAAGTAATAAAAAAAGACAAAATACTTCAGGCCAAGGAAAAATTTCTACAACTTCGTACTGAACACGAAAAATACATCAACGAAAAAAATCATCAGTTACAAAAAGCTGAGAATAAGTTAAAGCATAAGGAATCGGGGATTTCGGGCAAGTTGCAGGATTTGCAAAGAAAAAAGGCTGAAATTGATACCATTAAGCAAAATCTGTCAGCGCAACTAGAATTGTTAAATAAACGGCAGGAAGAACTCGAAAAATCGCACTCAAAACAAATTGAGCAGCTTGAAGCCATCTCAGGGCTTTCTGCCCAGGAAGCCAAACATCAATTAATTGAATCGTTGAAGGATGAGGCTAAATCAGAAGCCATGGTGCAGATCAATGAAATCATTGAAGAAGCCAAAATGACTGCCAATACCGAAGCCAAGAAAATCGTTATTGAAACCCTTCAGAGAACCGCCGCCGAGCATGCCATTGAGAATACGGTTTCTGTTTTCAATATTGAAAACGATGAGATTAAGGGCCGTATTATTGGTCGTGAAGGACGGAATATCAGGGCGATAGAAGCCCTTACAGGTGTTGAGATCATTATTGATGATTCGCCCGATGCCATTTTGCTTTCCGGATTTGATCCCGTAAGAAGGGAAATTGCAAGGCTTTCATTGCATAAGCTTGTTACTGACGGGCGTATACACCCGGCAAGGATTGAAGAGGTTGTAGCCAAAACCAAAACCCAGATTGAACAGGAAATTGTAGATATCGGCAAGCGTACCTGCATAGACTTGGGTATACATAACATGCATCCCGAGCTGATCCGTTTGATCGGTAAAATGAAATACAGATCCTCATACGGTCAAAATTTGCTTCAGCACTCAAAAGAAGTTGCATTGCTCAGCGTGACTATGGCCTCCGAATTAGGGTTAAATCCCCAAAAGGCAAAACGTGCAGGTTTGTTGCACGACATTGGCAAGGTCCCGGATAATGAATCCGATCTACCCCATGCTATTCTGGGTATGAAACTGGCGGAGCGTTATAAAGAAAAACCGGAAATATGCAATGCAATTGGTGCGCATCATGATGAAAAGGAAAAAGAAAGTTTGATTGCACCTATTGTTCAGATATGCGATGCTATTTCAGGTGCAAGACCCGGTGCAAGGAGAGAAGTTGTAGAAGCTTATATACAACGTTTAAATAAGCTTGAGGAGCTGGCGCTGACATATCCAGGTGTTGTAAAAACATACGCAATACAGGCAGGAAGGGAGCTAAGGGTTATTGTTGGTGCCGATAAGATCAGCGATGCGGATGCCAGCAAAATTTCATACGAGCTTTCAAAACGGATACAGGATGAAATGACCTATCCCGGGCAGGTTAAAATAACGGTAATACGTGAGACCAGAGCAGTTGCATACGCTAAATAAGAGTTGTTTTACATTAACTTATGATTATTTATGATTTTTATTGTGAAGACAGCCTCTTTTCCTGGAAATTATTAAAGGCCGGAGTCCTGTTATTAATATAGCTGTTTAGTTATCCTGTCAGATAATTGGGTATTTCTTGAATATTTCGCTGGATTTCATCAGAATATCAACATATTGTGCCCTTTTATAAGTAAAAGGATCTTTTAAAGATTTCTTGGATAATTTTCCCCTGAAATCATCAATCTTTTCATAATTTTTCTTTTCCATCCAGGCTTCTACGTCTTTTAATATTGTGCTGATTTGTTTCGGGCCGTGTTTGTAAATTGTGCTTACAATTTGTACTGTATTAGCACCGGCAAGTATCATTTTCACAACATCTTCACCTGTAAAAATACCGCCGTTGGCGCAGATTGATGTTTCGATATTTCCGTAAAGCAATCCTGCATAACGCAGTGCCAGGCGATTATCTTCTTCATTACTTAAATTATAGGGGAAATGATGTTTTTCTTTATCAATGTCAATATCCGGCTGGAAAAGACGGTTGAACAATACAAATCCACCGGCGCCTTTTTTCGACATCTCGGATATAACATAAAGCAGGTTGGTATAAAAATAGCTAAGCTTTACACTGATTGGCAATTTTATTTCTTTTGCAATAACTTCAAGTATGTCAATCTGTTCCTGAGAAAGTGCCCGGCCCATTACATCAAATTCTTTGGGTACTGCATAAAAATTAAGTTCAATGGCATCAACACCGGTTTCCTGAATTTTTTTTGCGTATTCAACCCATGTTTCTTCAAAAACGCAATTCAGGCTTGCGATTAAAGGAATATCTATGCTTTCTTTGGCTTTTCTGAGATTGTCCAGAAATTCATCAGGTCCTGCATCGGGCATTTCAGGAAGCATGGATGTCATCTCTGCATGCCGGTCTCCGTATTCTTCATATTGTGAGTGGTTTTCAAGGTTTTCCAGTTGGATTTGTTCCTCAAAAAGGGATTTGTATACTATAGCTGCTGCTCCGTTATCTTCGAGTTTTTTAATTAAACCTTCATCAGTTACCAGATTGCTGGCTCCGACAATAACAGGATTTTTCAATTTCAGACCCAGGTATTTTGTTGTAGTATCCATAATTATATGATTTTGTCTTTTTTAGTATTTTTGAAAATAGAACATAAAGGTAATCAAAAATAGACAAAATTACATATGTTCAATCAATCTAAAATCAGTATAAATAAAGTATAGCTGCATTGAAAACATTTAATTTTCATTTCTTTCAAACATTTATTTAGTAATTTCGTGCTAAATTTCAGAGTTTTTATTTGAGACTGTTAAAGTGTTTAAAATAAAATAATTATGGAAAAACAGAAGAGATTTTTAACCTGTGATGGAAACATGGCTGCGTCACATTGCGCCTATATTTTTAGTGAAATTGCAGCGATATACCCCATTACACCCTCCTCAACCATGGCCGAATATGTTGATGAATGGGCAGCACATGGAAGAAAAAATATATTCGGTGAAACCGTTAAGGTTACCGAAATGCAGTCAGAAGGCGGAGCTGCCGGCGCAGTGCATGGTTGCTTGCAGGCCGGTGCCCTGACTACAACTTTTACGGCTTCACAGGGATTATTATTAATGATTCCCAATATGTATAAAATTTCAGGCGAACTCTTACCTGCTGTATTTCATGTTAGCGCACGAAGCCTTGCAGCACACGCTCTTTCAATTTTTGGCGACCACAGTGACGTAATGAGTACACGGCATACCGGGTTTGCCATGATTGCAACAGGAAGTATCCAGGAAATTATGGACCTGGCACCCATAGCGCATCTTGCCGCAATCAAATCAAGAATACCATTCGTACACTTTTTTGATGGTTTCCGTTCTTCCCACGAAATTCAAAAAGTTGAATATTTTGAGAATGATGATCTGAAGCATCTGGTAGATTGGAAGGCATTGCAGGAATTCAGGGAAAGGGCTCTTAATCCTGAGCATCCCGTTACAAGAGGAACTGCCCAGAACCCTGATATTTATTTTCAGGCTCGTGAATCAGCCAACCGTTTTTATGAGCCGATTCCTGATAATGTTGCAGATTACATGAAGGAAGTTACCAGGCTTACCGGACGGGAATATCACCCATTCAGCTATTACGGTGATAGCGAAGCTGAAAATATCATTATTGCAATGGGATCAGTTACGGATACCATCAGAGAAACAGTTGACCATCTTAACAAAAATGGTGAAAAGGTTGGAATGATTTCCGTTCATCTGTATCGTCCTTTTTCAAAGAAATACTTTTTACAGGCAATGCCAAAGTCAGTAAAAAGAATAGCCGTTCTCGACAGGACCAAAGAACCCGGTGCTAACGGGGAACCCTTGTATCTTGACATCAGGGATCTGTTTTACAGAGAAGATAATGCACCCGAGGTATACGGTGGAAGATACGGGCTCAGTTCAAAAGATACTACACCGGCAATGATCATTTCAGTATTTGATAATTTGAAATTGAATGAACCCAAAAACAGGTTCACAGTGGGAATTAATGATGATGTTACCTATACTTCCTTGCCATTATTGCCTGATGTTAGTGTTGTGCCCGAAGGTACCTTCGAAGGAAAGTTTTATGGTCTGGGATCAGATGGTACAGTGGGAGCCAACAAAAATTCAATTAAGATTATTGGTGAAAACACCGACAAATATTGCCAGGCATATTTTGCTTATGATTCAAAGAAATCAGGAGGCATCACAACCTCCCACCTTAGGTTTGGCGATAAGCCGATCCGTTCTACATATCTTGTTGGGACACCTAATTTTGTTGCCTGTCATGTTCCTTCATATCTTGATAAATATGATATGCTAAAAGGACTCAAAAAGGGAGGCACATTCCTGTTAAACAGTATCTGGGATGAGGAAGAAACAAAAGATAAACTTCCCGGATCGATGAAGAAATATATGGCAGAGAATGATATTCAGTTTTATATTATCAATGCTACAAATATTGCCGAAGAAATTGGGTTAGGTTCACGTACCAATACTATTATGCAGTCGGCTTTCTTCAAGATATCAGAGGTAATTCCTTACGATCTTGCAGTTGAACAAATGAAGAAGGCAATTTTAAAAACTTTCGGAAACAAAGGTGAAGATATTGTGAATATGAATTATGCCGCCGTAGATCAGGGTGGAGATGTTACCCAAGTTGAAGTTCCGAAAGAATGGGCTAATCTGGAGGGAAAAGATAAGAAACCCGAAAGAAACGTTCCTGATTTTGTAAAAAATGTTGCTGACCCGATCAACCACCTGAAAGGTGATGATTTGCCGGTAAGTGCATTCCTCGATAGGGAAGACGGAACTTTCCCGGCCGGTACAACCCAATATGAGAAAAGAGGAATCGCTGTTAATGTTCCTGAGTGGATTAGTGGCAATTGTATTCAATGTAACCAGTGTGCTTACGTATGTCCGCATGCTGTGATAAGGCCATTCCTTGTTAATGAGGATGAGGAGAAAAACATGCCTGAGGATACTGACTTGCTGGAGACCAAGGGTAAATTTGCCCCACTTAAATTCAGAATACAAATTAGCCCACTCGACTGCACGGGATGCGGAAATTGTGTTGAGGTTTGCCCGGCTCCTGAAAAGGCGTTGGTTATGAAACCCCTCGGAACACAACTGCATGAAAATGATAGATGGGAATATTTTGCAAATAATGTATCTTATAAAGACACAATCGTTGACAAGTACAGGTCAGTGAAAAACAGCCAGTTTGCACAACCGTTATTTGAGTTCCACGGTGCATGTGCCGGATGTGGTGAAACACCTTATGTAAAATTAATAACCCAATTGTATGGCAACAGAATGATCATAGCCAATGCAACAGGTTGTTCATCAATTTATGGTGGATCAGCTCCGTCAACACCTTATGTTGGTAATAAAACCAAGGGGCACGGGCCTGCATGGGCAAACAGCCTTTTTGAAGATAATGCCGAATATGGGTACGGTATTGCTTCGGGTATTGAAAAATTGCGCGAACGCATTGCACGATTGATGAGTAGCAATATGAACGGTTCTGTTTCCGAAGAAACAAAAGAAGCATTCAAAGAATGGATTGACGCAAAAGACAATGCCCGGGAATCCGTAGTAGCTTCCGAAAAAGTGATCAAAGCGCTCGAAAATGAGAAATCCGATGTGGCCAAAGAAATCCTTGATTTGAAACAATACCTGATCAAGAAATCGGTATGGGTATTTGGTGGCGACGGCTGGGCTTACGATATTGGCTACGGCGGTTTAGATCATGTAGTAGCATCAGGTGATGATATCAACTTGCTGGTGCTTGATACTGAAGTATACTCAAATACGGGAGGACAGGCTTCAAAATCAACACCGGTTGGAGCTGTTGCCAAATTTGCAGCCTCCGGTAAAAAAGTAAGGAAAAAAGATCTGGGCATGATGGCAATGACTTACGGATATGTTTATGTTGCACAGGTAGCTATGGGATCCAGTCAAAACCAGTTCCTGAAAGCCTTGCGTGAAGCGGAAGAATACCCGGGACCATCCCTGATTATTGCCTATTCACCCTGTATTAATCATGGTTTGAGAATTGGAATGGGCAAAAGCCAGGAAGAAGAAAAACGTGCAGTAGAGGCCGGATATTGGCACTTATACAGGTACAACCCGCTTCTAGAGAAAGAAGGAAAGAATCCTTTTACGCTGGATTCAAAAGAACCCGATTGGAATAAATTCCAGGAATTTCTTAATGGTGAGGTTAGGTACCGCTCACTGAAGCAATCATTTCCGGGTGAAGCTACAAAACTTGATGCCATTGCCGAAAGTGATGCAAAGTGGAGGTATAATAACTATGTAAGGCTGGCGTCAATTGATTACAATCAAAAATAAATTGAAAAATCGTAAATTTAACCCCGTTGTTTATGCAACGGGGTTTTGTGTGTGTGCCGTGCATGGTTAATAACTTGGTGGTGAAAGTCCACTATGGGGGTTTGTAGTTACCAATCATTAGCCAATAGCAAGGGTGTCCATTGCGAGGTGGAATCTGAAGGAAGCTGGAG
>CAZTAW010000120.1:588-10233 GCA_964611705.1 uncultured Bacteroidales bacterium | reverse complement strand
AGGAAATTCTGCCAGATTCTGATCAAATTGTTCTTTTCGGTGATCAGAAAATTATCAATGATCAATTAAAAAAAGAAAATACTGATCCGGATAAATTTGAAGTTATACATGCTTCCGAAATAATAGGTATGGGTGAACATCCATTAAAGTCTTACAATAAAAAGCTGGACTCAAGCATTACAAAAGGTTTTAAATCGCTGAAAAAAAAACAAATCAACACCTTTTCCAGTGCAGGAAACAGTGGAGCCATGTTAGTCGGATCAACCTATACGGTTAATGCAATACAGGGAATTATCAGGCCCTGCTCATCAGTGTGCCTACCCAAGGAAAACGGTAAAATTACCATTCTACTCGATATAGGTACCAACCCTGACCCCAAACCCGATGTCATGTATCAATTTGCCATTCTGGGTTCAATATATGCAAAGGATGTGTATAATATTCATAATCCCAAGGTAGGACTGCTGAATATAGGGCAAGAAGAAGAAAAAGGGAACTTGCTGACACAACATACCTACCAGCTTATGCAAGGGACTGAAGATTTCAATTTTATCGGAAACATTGAAGGCAGGGACTTGCTGGAAAATATCGCTGATGTTGTTGTTTGCGATGGATTTACAGGAAATGTGGTATTAAAACAAATTGAAGCCATGCATAGCTTTTTAGTAAAACGTGGTATTGAAGATGAATATGTCAAGCGTTTGAATTACGAAACATACGGTGGTACTCCCATTCTTGGTATTAATGCCACCGTGGTGCTCGGTCATGGAATTTCAACACCATTAGCAATTAAAAATATGTTATTACTTTCGAAAGATATTTATAACGCCGGATTGCCTGGAAAAATCAGGAATGCTTTGGAAGCGATCCATAAAAATTACTAATCCAATGATTTTAAAAATAGGGGTATGGGAAATTTGAAAGCAGCAATTACAGGAATACAAGGATGGGTTCCGGATTATGTTCTCACAAATGATGAGTTAGCAAGAATGGTCGAAACCTCTGATGAATGGATCATGACAAGAACCGGGATAAAGGAGAGAAGAATTCTGAAAGGCAAAGAAATGGGGACTTCGGTTTTGGGTACAAAAGCCGTAAAAGGACTTCTCGAAAAAACAGGAACTTCTCCCGATGAAATTGATATGCTGATTTGTGCCACAGTTACTGCAGATATGCAGTTCCCTGCAACAGCAAATATAATATGCGATAATGTTGGAATTGTCGGCGCCCTGGGTTATGATATCAATGCAGCCTGTTCTGGATTGATATATTCCCTGACTACGGCTTCAAAATTTATTGAAACCGGAACATTTAAAAAGATCATCGTTGTCGGTGCAGATAAAATGTCATCCATAATTGATTATACTGACAGAGCAACCTGCGTGATTTTTGGCGATGGTGCCGGAGCACTTCTGCTTGAACCCACAACCGAAGATATCGGGATCATGGATTCCATTTTGAGAACGGATGGGTCGGGGAAAATACACCTGCATCAAAAGGCAGGAGGATCAGTAAAACCCCCTTCTCATCAAACAGTTGATGCAAGGGAACATTTTGTTTACCAGGAAGGACAAGCCGTTTTTAAATTTGCTGTAAAAAATATGGCAGATGTTTCGGTAGAGATCATGAAAAGAAACGGACTGGAATCGGATGACGTAACATGGCTGGTACCCCATCAGGCCAATATGCGAATTATCGAAGCTACAGCCAGAAGAATGGGGATCAGGAAAGATCAGGTTATGATCAATATTCAAAGATATGGCAATACCACCTCAGGTACCATTCCGCTTTGCCTGTGGGAATGGGAACCCAAACTCAGAAAAGGCGATAACCTGATACTCTCAGCTTTTGGCGGAGGTTTTACCTGGGGTTCAATATATGTAAAATGGGCCTATGGCCCCAAATAATATAGGCTATTCACGCCGGTTCTTTTTCATGAAATTGCTTTTTTTTATTTTTGTTTTTTTCGATGGAGATACAAAGATGAATATAGAAATTAAACGATTTACAACCAAAGATTGCGAACTTGCCACTAAGGCATTCAAAATCAGGACAATGGTTTTTGTTAAGGAACAAAACGTTGATCCTGATATTGAATATGACTTTTACGAAAATCAATGTCAGCATTACCTGGTTTATGCTGATGGGAAAGCTATCGGTGCAGCCCGTTGGCGTAAAACTTCCGAAGGGATTCGCCTGGAAAGGTTTTCTATATTACCTGAATACAGAAACAAAGGTATCGGTGATAAATTGTTAAAAACCGTCATGGAAGATGTTATTCCTCTAAATGAAGTAATATATCTGCATTCACAAGTTAAGTCATTGAACCTTTATAAAAGAAATGGCTTCGAAATCTTTGATGAGCCTTTTATGGAAGCAGGTATCAAACATTATTATATGGAATATACGGGAGCTTTTAAATCATAAGGATCGCTCTATCCAGCCATCTTTATAAAGTATTACTTTCTTAAAATATAATTCTTTTAAAATTTTGATCGTTTCGGGGAAATAGCTTGAAATCTCTTCTGGTTTATGCGTATCTGAACTTATTGTAACCGGGATTTTGAGATTGCGAATTTTCTTAAGGACTTCAATGCCCGGAAACAGAGAATCACATCGCTTTTTATATATGCCTCGGGTATTTACCTCAACAATGATTTCTTTCTGTTTGATCAGCTCAAGGGTTTTATCAATCAATTGCCGGTACCATTTCTCATCTTCCGTAAAAAACCTGTTTTGGTTGTGCATTTTTATTTTGTCAAGATGAGCGATGATATCAAATTTCTGTGTTTCTATCATCTGATGAATTTGACAAAAATACTTTTTAACAGCTTTTTTAATATCGCCATCAAAGAACGCTTTTATACCATCATCATAAGTTTTAATATATGGCCCGTTAATAAACCATATCTGGTTTTCAACATCCGGTTTTACCAAATGTACCGCTCCGATTGCATAATCGAGATTGTATTTTTCAACAACCTTCTGAAAGTCTTTTGTTAAACCAGGTATAAAATCAAATTCAAGCGCTTTGAAAAGACGGATATGATCTTTGTATTTTTTATGCAGTGCATCAATTTTCTGAGCATATTCATCCATTTGGTTCTCAGATATCGAAAAAGGCGTTTCAAAAGGCAGGGGTGAATGCTCAGAAAAACCTAACACATCAAATTTTTGCTTTATGGCTTCCTTTACAAATTCTTCAGCTTCTGTTTTTCCATCACTGTAAAGGGTATGGGAGTGGAGATTAAATAATTGCATAAAATAATTTACTTTTTTTACTTTCCGGTTTCTGCATCAACAATTCTGTAAACCTTATCCGATCTTCGTAAAAATGTTTCCACAGGAATAGAACAAACTTCTCCTTTTTCCGTTTGGTTTACATTTTTCAAATCTACCCTGATCTCTTTCACTTTTTCATCTATAACTCCCGTTGTAGGACCGATTATTTTAACCTCATCACCCACATTAAGTATACCTGTTTCCATTTTCACTTCCGCTACTTCCAGCTTTGTAAAATAGTTGGTGATCTTACCAACGTATATTTTCTTCTTTGTAGCTTGTGAACCATAGCGATCGGACCATTCTCCCAACTTCCTGCCCAAATAATACCCATCCCAGAAACCACGGTTATAAACTGTTTTAAGCTTTTTATTCCATTTTTCAATATTCTCCTTTGAATATTCTCCTTTGAGGTAGGTTTCAACAGCTTCCTTATAACATTCAGTAACTGTTTTTACATATTCGGGTGAACGGCCACGGCCTTCTATCTTTAAAACAGAAACACCGGCATCAAGAACTTTATCAAGAAAATCAATGGTTTTTAAATCTTTGGGAGACATGATGTATTCATTATCAATTGCCAGTTCAATGCCTCCATCCATATCCGTAACTTTATAAGGCCTGCGGCAAATTTGCAAACATTCACCGCTATTGGCAGAATAATTTTGATTATCGAGGCTCAGGTAACATTTTCCGGAAATGGCCATACACAGCGCTCCATGGGCAAAAACTTCGATTTGCACAAGCTTACCTGAAGGCCCTTTGATTTGCTCTTTTTCAATAGCCTGGGTAATGGCTTTCACTTTATCCAGGCTCAATTCCCTGGCAGTAATCATTACATCAGCAAATTGAGTATAATACTTCACAGCTTCAATATTGCTGATATTGGTTTGGGTTGACATATGGATTTCCATGCCAACACTTTTTGCATAATTGATCACGGCCATATCAGAAGCAATGATAGCAGAGATATTATTTGTTTTTGCGGCCTCCACTATCTTTTGCATTTCCTCTATCTCTTCATCATAAACAACAGTATTCAAAGTAATATAGGAACGGATTTTATTTTCCTGACAGATTTCTGAGATTTTCTTCAGGTCCTCAATGGTAAAATTCTTGGAGGAAGCCGAGCGCATATTCAAATGCCCGATACCGAAATATACCGAATCTGCACCTCCCTGGATGGCAGCCATAAGGGATTCATAAGATCCCACAGGCGACATGATCTCTATGTTTCGCTTTGATAGCATTGTTGCAAAAGTAAGTATATATTGTAAGTAATTTAAGGCTTATTCGTTTGAATGTTATCGTTTAATTGGAATGATAATTTCTACTATTTAAATCTTCTTAATCCCAGTTCCTGTAATTTCTCAAAATCCTTATCATTATGCAACAAAGGGATTTTATTTTCGATGCAAAAGGTTCCGATCAACATATCAGTGGTTTTCCTAACGGTTATTCCTTTCTTTTTAAGTTTTCTGAAATTTTCAGCACTTCTAATAGCAATTGAGGTATTACAGATTTGAAAACAATCTAAAATCCCCAAAGCCTCTTTAGCCTTCCTGAAATCGGAATCCTTATAAAAACCTGATTGGATATTGTTTCTTTCAATGATTGCTTTCTTGCTTTTTGGGGATATGCATATAATTTTTTCACCAAGTAAATTAAATAAACAAATTTGTTAAATAATTACTTCAGATTGGATAATTACCTGATTATCTGCGGGATTTGGAAATATTTCCGGAGAAAAACCATTATATTCTTTTTGACCTACATAGCAATGAAGTGTATCTCCCACAGTGTCAGAATGTGCAGGAGTACAATCCGAATAAATTGCTTCAAGATAATATTCAGTATAACAAAAAGTTTTATTAGATATTCCCATCAAGATGTAGCCCCAACTCCTTCAACTGCTCATCACTTATCTCCGAAGGCGAGTCAATCATCACGTCCCTTCCGGCATTGTTTTTCGGGAAGGCAATATAGTCACGAATAGAGTCTGAACCGCCGAAAAGGGCAACGAGCCGGTCGAAACCAAGGGCAATTCCGCCATGAGGGGGTGCGCCATATTCAAATGCATTCATCAGGAAGCCAAACTGGTTCCGGGCTTCTTCATCCGTAAATCCAAGTACTTTGAACATTTTCTTTTGAAGTTCTTTATTGAATATCCTGATAGAACCTCCGCCAATTTCAACACCATTTATCACCAGGTCATAGGCATTTGCCCTGACTGATCCGGGATCGCTTTCCAGCTTGCCTTCATCCTCCGGTTTGGGAGAAGTAAATGGATGGTGCATTGCGTAAAACCTTTTTGTTTCTTCATCCCATTCCAGTAAAGGAAAATCAATAACCCATAAGGGTTTGAATACATTTCCGTCACGGAGATTTAAACGATTTCCCATTTCCAGGCGTAATTCATTCATAGCAAAACGGGTTGCATCTGTTTTGCCAGCCAGAATTAAAATGAGGTCACCGGGTTTTGCATTGCATTTTCCGGCCCAGGATTTCAGGTCATCTTCATTATAAAATTTATCAACAGAGGATTTGAAATTGTCGTCTTCATTGTATTTCACATACACCAGTCCTTTGGCGCCCACCTGTGGTTTTTTAACAAATTCAGTGAGCTTATCCAGGTCTTTCCTTGAATAGGATGCACAGCCTTCCGCACAAATACCAACTATCAATTCAGCATCGTCAAAAACCTTGAAGCCTTTACCCTGAGCAACATCATTCAATTCAACAAATTTCATCCCGAAACGAATATCGGGTTTATCGGAACCATAATTTTTCATGGCATCCTGATAAGATATTCTCGGAAAATCTTCAACTTCAATATCCTTTACAACTTTAAAAAGATGCTTTGTCATACCTTCAAAAGTTTCCAGCACATCCTCCTGTGAAATAAAAGACATTTCACAATCAATCTGTGTGAATTCGGGCTGGCGGTCGGCGCGTAAATCCTCATCGCGGAAGCATTTCACTATTTGGTAATACCTGTCATACCCGGAAATCATCAGAAGCTGCTTGAAAGTTTGCGGTGATTGTGGCAAAGCATAAAACTGCCCCTGCTGCATTCGCGAAGGAACCACAAAATCCCTGGCCCCCTCCGGAGTTGATTTGATCAGCACAGGTGTTTCTATTTCAATGAATTGTTGTGAATCAAGATACTTTCTTGTTTCCAGTGCCATCCTGTGCCTAAGTTCCAGCTTTTGCCTGACCGGATTTCGCCGCAAATCAAGATAGCGATATTTCATGCGGAGTTCCTCTCCCCCATCGGTTTCATTTTCAATAGTAAAAGGAGGTAATTTGGACTTGTTTAAAATTTCGATTTTCTCAGGTACTACTTCAATATCGCCGGTTGATATATTCGGATTTTTAGAAGCTCTTTCAACAACATTTCCTTCCACCTGAATCACAAATTCACGGCCCATCTCGCGAACCATTTTAACAAGTTCCTGATCAGATTTTTCTTCTTCAAGAAATATCTGGGTAATTCCGTATCGGTCACGAAGGTCAATCCAGATCAGGGCACCCTTATCCCGTATACGTTGAACCCAGCCCGCTAAACTTACTTTTTTGTTCAGGTCTTCTATTCTTAGTTCTCCGCAGGTGTGTGTTCTTAACATAATTATTGTTTTTATACCACTCCCCTTAATGATACAATTTCAAAAGTCTTTGTGTGACTTTGTGTTCCCGATAGAAATTATCGGGGCTTAGTGAGCTTTGTGGTTTCTCTTAATTTATTGAACCCCAAAGGATCACAAAACAGGCACAAAGGACACAAAGCAATTACTGCATAAAAATCTCCAACTTCAAACTTTTGAGACAGTCTCAAATGGAGATAGATTGCGAAATTACAAAATAGCCGTTAATATATTCTTACAAACTCAGAGAAATTATTCTTATCTATCACCTGAAAAGTACTATCAGGATAAGCATCCCTAAATGAAGCCGGGCATTTTAGTTTTTTCCTGATATGCCATTTAAACATAAAGGCGTGAAGTTTTCCTCCGAATTCTTCAATATAATCAATCTCCTGCTGAGTTCTGGTTCGCCAGAAATACGGATTGCAATAGTGCTCAGCATACTCATTTGATTTAAATCTTTCAGTAATGATAAAATTCTCCCATAAAGCTCCTGTGTCTTGTCTGTCATCTAAAGAATTAAAATTATTAATTAATGCATTACGAATACCCGTATCCCAAAAATAAATTTTTTGCTTTTTCTTTAGTTCTGTTCTGAGATTTCTGCTAAACGCGCCAAGCCGAAAAATGACAAAGGCTTGTTCTAACATGTTTATGTATGAGATTACCGTTTCTTTGGCAATCCCCAATGCATTAGCTAATTCAAAATAAGACACTTCATTTCCGGTTTGCAACGCAATGGCTTTCAGAAGTTTCACAATCAAATCAGGTTTGCGCACCTGTTGCCATTCAAAAACATCTTTATATAAATAACTTGAAGTGAGATTATTAAGTATTTTTCTGGCGTCAGCAATATTTTCCACATCATCAGGATACATTCCAAAAATCATGCGTTGTTCAAGAATTGAAGTCAACTCAAATAAATTTTGATATTTTGGTAAAAGTTCTTTTAAGGAAATGGGAAACAATTGATATTCAAATTTCCGACCAGTTAAAGGTTCGTTGATTTTATTTGCCAAATCGAATGAAGATGAACCTGTTGCAACAATTTGTTTTTCAGGATAATTATCCACAAGAAGTTTCAATGTTAACCCAATATTTTCAACACGTTGCGCTTCATCAATAAATACAACCTTTTTATCTTTAATTACGTAATTTAGTTCCTGTGATGTTTTATTGACCAATTGCTCTGCGATATTGGGTTGATCACAATTTAAATACACAGAATTATCAGGATATTCTTTTTGTAACTCCCTGATCAAGGTAGTTTTTCCTGTTTGCCGTGCACCTAATATCGTAATTATTTTACCTTTAAAAAACTGCTGTTTAATTATGGATTGAAGTTCACGTTTTATCATTTTTTAATGTCTTTTTGCGATTACGATATCAAATTTACATCATTTTTTGAGATTAAACAAGCTTTTTTTAATTGTTTTTTGATAACTAAACTAAATTAATGTATCCAGGAACAAAACACTCCCCCCATCAAACAACGGCCCATCATAGAGTTCAATAATTTCAAATCCCGAATTCCGTATAAAAGTCCTCAGTTTATCCCCTTCTGATATTCTATCCAGGTTTCCAATGAAAAACATCCTGTTTTCATAAATCCCACAACACCCCCCGATAAATCCATATCATCAGCTAAGCTTGTAATTTTCGGGTCCGTATAACGAAAATTATGGATAAGGGTATCACCAGTGAAAACAGCATTGTAAGAAACCGTATCAGGATACCTTTTACCTACCGGTAATTCCCCTTCAACATAATTGATTCTATAATCCTGTAGTTTTGTTTTATATTCAACAGGCAGATTGGGGGCAATGACCAGTTTATCATTCATCTTACACAAAAAAATATCAGGATGGCCTGAAATGCTTTCATAGGTAATATTGCTTGTTTCAAAAACGATAACTTCTGCAAAAGCGCTTAACTTTTTAAGCGCAGTTTCAGGTATCTTATTATCTGCAAAACAAAAAAGCGGCATTCCTGTGACTTATTTGCAACGAATATAAACAATCCGGCATTGCCGCATAAATAAATTTGTAAGTATGAATTTTTTTTCTCAACTTGCCATCTTAATTATTAACCAAAATCAAACAAATATGAACTTCATTGACTTTTTAATAAATTTCGCACTACTTGCAGTTGCCCTTGCATTTATTTTTTGGGGATTTAAGATTTTCAAAATTTATATCATCATATTGGGAATTTTTATAGGTGGTGTCCTGGGTTTATATGTAGGGGCGCTTATTGAACCCACTGAAACGGCAGCATATATTGGTTTGGCCGTAGGCGCTGTTGTTGGCGGCTTAATTGCCTGGCCGCTGCAAAAAGTATTTGTCTTTATTGCAGCCGGGTTATTTCTTGCAATTATCGGACTATCAATCGTTGAGATGTTTGATAGTTCAGGTGCATTGCTTGCCAATAGCTGGTATATCTTTGCCATCATATTTTTCATCATCGGAGGTATAATTGCCATGGTGGTTTTTGATTATATTGTTATCATAATCATGGCAATGACAGGTGTTCAAATGTTGATCAATATTTATATGCCTGCGCCATCACTTGATATTTCAGCCACAAATATGAATTCTTACTTTCAAGATCTTTTAACTTTTTACGAAACATTTTTTGTTTATATCCTTTACTTCTATATTGTATTTGTGCTTTTTGCCCTGTATTTTCAGAAAGGATGCTCACTTCGAAATACAGTTGG
>CAZTAW010000120.1:0-578 GCA_964611705.1 uncultured Bacteroidales bacterium | reverse complement strand
TGGATATACCCGGACCAGGAGAAAAATTCACCGCCGGACAGCTTATCTTTTTGCAATTCTGATGCTGTTGGGATTTGTTTTTGATTCTGTTATCGGAACCAATTTTCTTAATGCGCTCACAGTAACAGGCCTTTCAATATCAAGCTGGCCTATAATTATTGTTTTATTTGCATTGATTTTTATTGCTGTTGATAAAGCATTGGCAAATACAAGCACTGTCAACAACAATTTAATAAAATTCATTGCAGTTATAGTAATGGGTGCAGTTTTATTACCGGTAATTACATGGGTGATTTCAAGTTTACTTGATCTGAAATTCAGTGATACTTCATATCTGACTTTCTTTTACAGTTCTTTCATTGACGGACCAGCCGAAATAATTGTCAGTAAGTGGATCTTTACGATACTTGTATTACCCGGGCTGGCATTTATGTTTTTTGCCCCGCTGAAAACAAGCAGCAACTGATAAAAAGTATAGGGAAATTCTCAATCAGCAAGAACATGAAATTCCCTGGCTTGCAAATATGTATTGACAGAAAACCTGACTGATCTGAAATATTTCTGCAGATATTGTTTGT
>CAZTAW010000119.1:0-10267 GCA_964611705.1 uncultured Bacteroidales bacterium | reverse complement strand
CGCAGCCCTAATAAAATTATTTTTCTTTTTACCTTTCAAGTTTTTCGCAACTCTTACAACATCTTCATGTGCATCGTCGATTGCTTCTTCAGCCTCTAAAATTTCTTTCTTAGCTTTCTTCACAGATTTAGTCACATCTCTTTTTATCATCTTAAGAATTATTAAACTTTCTTCATATCTTTCCAAGCCAACTCAAACATTTGTTCTAATGCTCCTGCAAAAAATTCTGTACTAATCCAAATTCCAACATCATAATTTGGGTGGAATTTTTCGTCGTCCAATAACATAAACATCTCTTCCGAGTTTTTTTGAGAATTCAACAATTGGCCTTTACCGTACAACACCTGAGGGAGAGATTCTGATGGTTAATCCGGAGGCGCTGCGAATGCTGGGATATAGTTCGCTGGAAGAACTTAAAACCCGTAACCTTGAAAAAGAAGGTTTTCATCCGAATTATTCAAGAATGAAATTCAAAGAAAGACTGGAGGAAAAGGGTCAGGTTAAAGGATTGGAATCCATTTGGACCCGAAAAGATGGCAAAGAAATATGTATTAGGGAAAGTGCCCGTGCTGTCAGGGATGAAAATGGGAAGACTATTTATTACGAGGGTACCTTTGAAGATATTACAGCCAAAAAAAGCGCAGAAAGAAAGCTGAAAAAAAGTAAAAAAAAGTATCATGGACTGTTTGAATTTGCTCCCATTGCAATTTCGGAACTGGATTACTCAGAAGTAAAAAAAATAATTGAAGAACTCAAAAAGCAAGGCATTAGCAATTTTCAGGAATATTTTGAGGATCATCCGGAAAAGTTGAAGTCAATTAAAGATAAGATCAGGATACTTGATGTAAACCAAACAGCAGTTGAGTTGTACAATGCCAAAAGCAAAAGGGAATTGGTAAATTCTATGGATAAGATCATCACTGATGATACATCCGAAATAAACAAAGTCTTTATCATCGGTGTTGCAGAAAACAGGAAATATGTTGTTGCAGAGGATGTAAATCTGAAGTTGAATGGAGAGAAGGTCAGTTGTTTGTATAAATGGTCTGTTGCCCCGGGTCATGAAAATAATTATTCAAAAGTATATATTGCCACAACTGATATAACACCAATCAAAAAAGCGGAAGAAGCATTGGTCATGGCCAAGGAAAAGGCTGAAGAAGCCGACAATATGAAATCAGCCTTTCTGGCGAACATGTCACACGAAATAAGGACTCCCATGAACTCGATCATCGGCTTTTCGGAACTGCTTCTTGAGAAAGGATTTTCTGAAGAGGAAAAAAGGGAGTTTGTCAATATCGTAATTCAAAATGGTAAAAATCTGCTCAACCTCATCAATGATATTATAGATATTGCCAAAATTGAATCCGGATATCTAAATATCGAGGAGGGCTCTTGCAATCCCGCTTTAATACTGAATAATCTGCATATATCATATAAAAACCAGATTGAAAAGCAGGAGAAAAAGCTTACATTCAGTTTAAAACATCCGGAGGATAGAATAGAACCGTTTTTATCGGATAAATACCGGGTTCAGCAGATTTTGATGAACCTTATCAGCAACGCAATAAAGTTTACACAGGAAGGAAAGGTCAGCATCGAATACTATCTCGATAAAGAAAAGAAGCGTATTGTATTTCAAGTTAGTGATACCGGGATTGGAATTCCCGAAAGTGAAAAAGATAAAATTTTTGAGCGTTTTGGAAGGGTGAAAACCAATTATATGAAAGATTCTGATGGCACGGGACTGGGGCTTTTTATTACCAAACAACTGACTACTTTGTTGGGTGGCAATATCTGGTTTGATTCCAAACTGCATAAGGGTTCTGTTTTCTATTTATCGTTACCGTATGTGGTAACAGGTGAAAAGAAAACTAATACAGATGCATATACCACCCGTAACATTTTCGATTTCAGTGACAAGCTGTTTTTGATCGTTGAAGATATAGATTCGAGTTATCTGCTTTTAAAAAATCTTTTAACTAACTACAATGCCAAAGTTATGCGGGCAGTGAACGGGCAGGAAGCGATAAAAATGGCCTCTACGGTTGATGATATTTCTATAGTGCTTATGGATATGAAAATGCCGGAAGTTGACGGCTATACTGCCACACGCGAAATTAAAAAAATAAGACCTGAATTACCTGTTATAGCCCAAACGGCTTTTGCATTGGTTGGGGAGGATGATAAATGCCTGAAGGTAGGGTGTGAAGACTATGTGACCAAACCAATCAATACCAGAGAACTTCTTGAAAAGATCGAAAAATACCTGTAGCCTTAATTCAGACCTTGAATACATTGATGATGAACAGCCTGCTATTGTTCTTTACTATATCTTTGTATAGCTGAAAACGTACTTAAAAGGATATGTATCGCAATAGTCTACCATTTTAAGCCTTATCTTGTTTTCGATAAGCGTGTGATCAATTTCCCCCTGGTAATCATCAACTGAAATTTTTACTTCACACTCTTTGGTTTGTGTATCCACAAAAATGTCGCTGGCCGTTTCAAAGAGGTTTTTTAAACAACCTTCAACCTGTTTGATTTCTGTTTTCATACCCAAATTTTTTGCAAAGTAAATAAGCAGAGATGAATCAGATTTTAATAATAGATTAAAAAAATATTAATTTCGGAACAATTGGTGTTAAATTGTTATAAAATATCGGTTTTTTGTTTATATTCACAAAAATAAATAAGTAGCAGGTATGAATCTGAAAAGTATTCTGATAAAATACTGGGGTTTTTCTTCATTTCGTCCCCTGCAGGAGGAAATCATCACCTCGGTTATGAAAGGTCGTGATACACTGGCTTTATTACCGACAGGAGGGGGGAAATCAGTTTGCTTTCAGGTTCCGGGAATAGCTTTGGATGGTCTCACATTGGTTGTAACGCCTTTGATCGCTTTGATGCAAGATCAGGTAGAGAATCTGAAGAAGAAGGGAATTAAGGCGGCAGCTTTACATTCAGGTTTGCATAGAAACGAAATAGAGGTTGTTATTGATAACAGTATTTTTGGGGATAATAAATTTCTCTATGTCTCTCCTGAACGTCTTGAATCACAAGATTTCAGGGAAGTGCTTAAACGCATAAATGTTTCATTGTTAGCTGTTGATGAAGCACATTGTATTTCTCAATGGGGATATGATTTCAGGCCTCCCTATCTGAATATTGCTGACATCAGGCCACTGATGCCAGCGGTACCCATTCTTGCTTTAACAGCAACAGCCACAACAGAAGTAGTAGAAGATATTCAGGATAAGCTGAAGTTTAAGCAAAAAAACCTGATAAGAGGAAGTTTCGAGAGAAAAAACCTGACCTATGTGGTTGTAAAAAACGAAGACAAAAATGGACGTTTGCTTAGGATACTTCAAAGTATTCAGGGCTCAGGTATTATATATGTTAGAAGTCGCAGAAATACAAGAGAGTTGTATGAATTTCTTGCAAATAACAGAATAAGTGCTGATTATTATCACGCAGGCCTGAGTGCCAGGGAAAGGAGCAATAAGCAAGATGCATGGATGAAAGGATCGAGCCGTGTAATGGTTGCAACAAATGCTTTTGGGATGGGCATTGACAAGTCAAATGTAAGAATCGTTATGCATCTTGATTTGCCTGATAGCCTGGAAGCATATTTTCAGGAAGCAGGGAGGGCCGGAAGAGACGGAAAACAATCGTATGCTGTAACAATATTTGATGATTCTGATATTGAGCGATTGAAAACAAATTACAGGAATTCATTTCCGGAAATCGAAAAGATCAGGATGATCTATCATGCCCTTGGTAATTATTTTCAACTCGCGGTGGGAAGCGGAAAAGATGCTTCCTTTGATTTTGACCTTTCGCACTTTTCAAGAAATTACGAGTTTCTACCCCTGGTTGTTTTCAATGCGTTTAAATTTTTAGAAAAGGAAGGTTATCTGATTATGACGGAAGCTCTTGAAAATCCTTCCAGGGTTTTAATAAAAGCAGACAAGAATGATCTTTATCGTTTCCAGGTTGAAAATCCCCGTTATGATAAATTTATAAAATTACTTTTACGTTCATATTCCGGGCTTTTTTCCGGTTTTGTGGTAATCAATGAAAATGAGCTGGCTGAACGATTAAATGTTAAATCCGGTAAGATAATTACCGTTTTACAGTATCTTGATAAGATCGGATTGTTGTCATATATTCCCAAAACCAATCAACCACAAATTATATTTACAAAAGAAAGATTCGATAGAAATGAGTTGCTCATTTCAAAAGAAAACTATAAAGACCGGAAAGTTGCTGCAGAAAAACGTTTTATGGCTGTGATCAAATACATTTCTTCAGGGCATGTTTGCAGATCACAATTTTTGTTGAATTATTTCGGAGAGAAATCTGCAAAGCGATGTGGCAAATGTGATGTTTGCAAAGAGCGGAATAAAATTGATATCAATGACCTGGAGTTCGAAAGGACCAGTGAGCGCATTCGCCAGGCATTGCAATATAAAAAGTTAACTATATATGCCTTACTGCGCGAACTGAAAGAAGTGCAATCCGAAAAAGTAATAAGTATTATTCAATGGTTAAAAGATAATGACCGTATTATTGAAGAGAATGGCCTGCTTCAATGGCAGGGGCAGACTTCTATGGATATTTAACTGAGAGTGTCTTAATCTGAAATAGGGTTACAATAAATAGTGAAATTTTTTCCGAAAAAATAGTGAAAAAAAAATTATGGATAATATTTATGTTAATCTATAAAGCGTAGCCGTCACATTATACCCATAATACTCTTATTCTCTGTTAACAAAACTTTACAACGAAACCTTATCTTTGCAAACTGCCAATGCTGTTTTTTATGAAAATCAAAAGAGAGTTTTACCTCCGGGATGATGTGGTAGCCATTGCAAGATCAATGATAGGGAAATGTTTGTATTCAAAACTGAATGGTTTTGTTACCGGAGGTATCATTACTGAATCAGAAGCATATGCCGGAGTTACCGACAAGGCCTCACATGCTTATGGTGATAGGCGAACCCAACGTACCGAAATTATGTTTCATCAAGGTGGTGTGGCCTACATTTATTTGTGTTATGGAATTCATTCTTTGTTTAATGTTGTTACGAATAAACCCGGAATTCCCCACGCTGTGTTGATCCGGGGATTGTTTCCCTGCATGGGAATTGAACATTTTTTACGGAGAAGAAAAAGAAAAAAAATAACTTCAGATATTTCGGACGGACCCGGAAAAGTAAGCCTCTCGCTTGGTTTGCACTTCTCGATGAGTGGGGAGGATTTATTGGGTGATAAGATTTGGCTGGAAGAAACAGGCCTCAAAATTCCTGATAAGTATATAATAAATACATCACGCATTGGGGTTGATTATGCAGATGAAGATGCAAAATTACCTTATCGCTTTTTGATTGATCCTTCATATTTTCCGATACTCAAAAAACACATCATATAAAAAAACCCCGGTTGCTTTGTAACCGGGGTTTTTCTTTTTTCTCTGCTATGATTATTTCACAGTTTTTGATAATTCATAACCAGGTTTGAATTTTACTACCTTTTTAGCAGGGATTTTAATTTCTTTACCAGTTTGTGGGTTTCTACCTTTTCTGGCAGCTCTTTTGGCAATTCCGAATGAACCGAATCCTACGAGAGCAACACGGTCACCTTTTTTAAGAGCTTTTGAAGTTGCGCCAATAAAAGCGTCTAATGCTCTTTTGGCATCAGCTTTGGTCATTTTTGCGTCGGAAGCAATTGCTTCAATTAATTCTGCTTTGTTCATGTCTCTTGATTTTTGATTAATAAATAAACGCGATTGCATGCAAATATAAGCCTTATAGAAAAAAAGTCAAGTGAAAAACCCCTAAAACCCTTATAAATGTTAATAAAACCACATATTTGTTAATAAAATGGCCTATTTATAAAGGATTAACGATGTTTTTGTAAAACGGATTATGGTGTTTTTGTTGTTTTCCAGTTGTTATGAATATTGAAACCACGCAGAAAATCATCAATTTTTAATCTTTTTTTTCCTGCAAGCTGCAGTTCCCTGATCTCGATTGGGTGATTTTTCGTTCCTATTAACAGGCATTTTTTTTGATCGGTATATATCTCTCCCGGACCCAAATCGGTTTTATATCCGGTTATGACCGAATCAAATATCTTGATTTTATATGAATTGTTTTCGGGAGAATGTAAATAGGTATATGCAGCAGGGTAAGGACTCAATCCTCTGATAAAATTATAAATGTTTTTGCTGCTGTTTTTCCAGTTGATCTGGCAGTCTTCCATGAAAATTTTGGGAGCTTTGTGTAATTTTGCTTTATCGTCAACAAACTTGTTTTGATCGGTTGAGTTGACAGAACCCTTTTCGATAGCCTGAACGGTTTTTAAAACTAATTCTGCACCGGTATGCATTAATTTATCATGCAGGGAACCTGCATTATCATTTTCTGAAATTTCTTGTTCTTGCTGAAAAATGATCTTACCCGTATCAATTTTTTCATCTATAAAAAACGTGCTTACCCCGCTTTGTTTTTCACCGTTGATAATTGCCCGGTTGATAGGGGCTGCACCACGATAATCGGGTAAGAGGGAAGCATGCAGATTGAATGTCCCGAATTCGGGGAGCTGCCAGACTTGCCTGGGCAACATTCTAAATGCTACAACAACAATCAGGTTGATTTGTCTGCTGATCAGTTGTTCTACAAAATGGGCATTTTTAAGATTCCGGGGCTGAAGCAGAAAAAATTTGTGTTGAAGGGCATATTTCTTAATAGCTGAAAAGGTGAGCTTTTTGCTTCTGCCCGATGGTTTATCGGGTGCTGTGACAACAGCATCTATGTTGTAGCCATTCTTGCATAATATATCAAGCGAAGGAACCGCAAATTCCGGTGTACCTATGAATGCTATATGTAAATCTCTTTTCATATCCAAAAGCGAAGTTAAAAAATTTTTTCAGCAAAAAGCCGAAACGATTGTAAGACCCTTTGAATACTATTAACATTCATTTGTTTGAAAGTTGCTGCCGGCTGTTGTGAAAGTCCCTGTTTTAAAGTATATTTTTGGTTATCAATGAAAAAAGAGAGGTTGAAAAACTTTGAAAATAATTTTACCGGCAAAATTGGTGTTAAAAATTCTGTTCTGTGTATTTTGCTGGTAATTGCTTTTTTC
The DNA here is from genome assembly GCA_964611705.1 of uncultured Bacteroidales bacterium. Classification (GTDB taxonomy): domain Bacteria; phylum Bacteroidota; class Bacteroidia; order Bacteroidales; family JAIOZK01; genus JAIOZK01. The sequence goes on along the minus strand of CAZTAW010000119.1, from coordinate 3,118 downwards.
TGTGGGTTTTCATGTAAAAAGGAATTCAATAAAATTACAAATCCCGACTGGAATCCGGCATTGGCGATCCCTTTCATCAATACAATTGTGGATTTGAATGAGTTGGTTGAAGAGGATTCAAGTATCGTTGTAAATGATGATAATTCCATAAAGATCGTTTACAGCAAAGATTCAATTATAAATATCAGGATGGATGATGTTTTTGAGGTTCCTGCCCAGGAGGAAAAAATACAGAAGTTTTCATTTGGAGATATTTTATTTCCTGATTTCTTTGTATCGGACACCTTGTTTTTAGAAGGTATAATTGATTACATTGAAACGGAGGCAAGGGATACCATTCTGAAATATGAGGGCCGGCAAGCCGTATTTCCACCTTTCTCATTAAAAGAAACTTTTCAAACCGGATTCTATATACAAAGTGAATTTCGCGAACTGACTTTTTCCGAAGGCATGCTTTTACTCAGCATAGAAAATAACTTACCCGTTACCATTAAACATCTAACAATTCAGGTGGTAAACAAGACGCGTGAGCAAATTATTGCGGAATTTAGTTTCGGGGATATTGAAACATTTGCTACGATCAGCGATTCAATTGTGCTTGCCGGTATGACATTAGAAAATAGCTTTGGTTTTAATGTTCTTGAATTAAGTTCAACGGGCAGCTATCCTGATTCGGTTTTGATCAGTTTATCAGATGGCGTGGGAGTAAAGTTGCATGCTTATGATCTTAAAGCAAGTTCCGGAGAAGGTTTTATTACGGAACAGATCATCATTTCGGAAGAAAAATTTGTTGACTTTAGCTTTGAAGCGGAGGCTCGATTGAAAGAAATTTCATTTAACACCGGAACGATTGATTATACAGTAAACTCAAAATTTGCCATTCCGGTAAATGTTTTATTACGCCTGCCCAGCGTGAAACAAAATAATGAAATACCCGAAAAGTTTTTTGTGATCAATCCCGGAGAAATAAAACAGCTCAACTGGGATATATCAAATGCAGTATTCGATTTAAGTACTAATCCTGAACAGGTGTATAATAGTTTTCCGGTGGAATACACTGTTGTTATCAATTCTTCAGGGATACCAGTGGTTTTTAATGCGGGAGACGAGCTGGAACTGAAATTCAGGGCAGATCAGCTTTCATACAACGGTGCAAAAGGTTTTTTGGGTAAAAATACAGTATCAATAGAAATGGATTCTGTCAATTCGGGACTGGATTTTTTCAATAAGTTCGAAGGCACCATCAAGCTTGCAAATCCAAAAATAATGATTAACTATTCGAGTTCAGTGGGAGTCCCGCTTAAAATCAAGCTAAATGTAACAGGTTTCAATAAAAACGATGAGAGTAGATCATTGAACGCTGATACATTTAACATTGATATGCCTCAGCAGCCCAACCAAACAATATATCGTACCATTGAAGTAAATAAAGAAAATTCTTCCGTAATTGACTTTCTGTCTATTTTACCTCTTGGATTTAATTATGAAGGAACAGGGGTAACCAATCCCGGGGGGCAGCATAACAATTTTGTAACAAAGACATCAGAAATCATTGCAGGAATGGAGTTTGATTTTCCGCTTTCGCTCAGTACTGACAATTTAACCTTATTGGATACTGTTGAAGTGAATCTTGACAACAGCGTTGACCAGGTTAAATCAGGGGTTTTGCATGTCGTTGTTAATAACGGTTTCCCTTTCGATGTTTTGATCAAACTTGAAATTCTTGATCCAAAAACACTCGAAGTGGTTAAAGTTATTGCAATTGATCCTATTCTCTCAGCCACGGTAGATCAGTCGGGAAAGGTTGTTGAGCCCAGGAAAACTTATGTGCAGGTTGGTATTGATAATTATACTTATAAACAATTGAAAGCAGCAAATCACAGCATTCTTAAAATTAAAATGAATACCGGCAACGGAGGTTCGGAAAAAGCCATGTTATATTCTGATTATGAAATAGGTATAAAAACAGGTCTTGAATTTGAAACGGATTTTTAAATGAAAATACCGAAAAAGTCGGCGGTAATTTTTATCATTTTTCTTGTGAGTGGTTCTGCATCCCTTTCACAGAGTGATTTCCTGCTTAATAACTTCGGGTCCATCCCCCAAACCCTCAATGCCAATCCTGCCAATATTCCCCGCAGTTCATTTTCTGTGGGCTTGCCTGTAATCACATCTGTATATAATGGCCTGCACAACAATGCATTTACCACTAATGAGCTGCTTCGTGAAAGAGAAAACGATGATTCACTGGTTGTTGACGTTCCCCATATCTTACCCATGTTAAAATCAACCAATTACTTTACACAATATTCAAACATTGATTTACTGTTCTTAGGACTGAAGATCAAAAAGGGTTACCTTTCAATTGGTGTTCAAAACAAAAGTGCATTAAGGGTTACTTATCCAAAAAGCCTTGCACAATTGGCCTGGTATGGTAATAATAAGTATCTGGGTGAGGAGCTTGATATGAGTGATTTCAGAATCAGCATGCATCATTATCTGAGTTTTTATGCCGGATATGCGCAGCAGATATCACCACAACTAAGTATCGGGATCAGATTGCAGCTACTGAAAGGATTATCAAATATACATACCAATACCATGAATTTGAAAGCGCTGACGGATTTTTCTCAGGGTGAACTCTACACCATCAGGTTGATCAATGATATTGAGGTAAATACTTCTTCTGTTGATCAATTGGGTATTGGAAGCGATGAGGGTTTCGACCTGAAAAAATATCTCAGTTACGAGAAAAACTCAGGTTTTGCAATCAATGCAGGATTTAACTGGGAACTTGCTTACAATTTCAATCTTTCGCTAAGCGTGGTTGATCTGGGTTATATTTACTGGGTATCGGATGTGAGAACATACAAGAGTTCCCGAAGTGAAGCGAATTTCAATGGGGTGGATGTTGATCTTAGTGAAGATATTAATTCTCTGGATGTTTATATTGATTCGCTTAACGCGATTTTTCAATTTGATGAAAACCAAAAGGAATACCTTACTGGAATACCTGCCAGGATTAATGTGGGCGGATATTACGATTTCTACAAAAATAATACAATTGGGTTGCTTGCAAACTGGCGTTTTTACAATGGTATAACAGAAAGGGCAATTT
>CAZTAW010000118.1:0-10276 GCA_964611705.1 uncultured Bacteroidales bacterium | reverse complement strand
AACAAGTCATCCGATGACTATCAGTTTATTATATTCAAGACACGCGGATATTAGGCTTACTTCTTTTCCATTTCCTCAATCGTCTTATCCGACAGGATGGATTTGGGTTCTGATTTAACCGGCTTTTTACGTGCATCCGCTTCATCATCTTTCATTTTCTTAAATAGCCAGTTTTTTTCATTTCCGCCTTGCTTTGTATGTATCAATACATAACCGCCTTTCAGCTTTTTACCTTCCAGCCAGACTTCAATCTTACCATCTTTAAAGGATTTCTCCATTGATAAACCGTCTTCATCTTTTTCTTTACGAAGATTTCTGTAGGTTCCTCCATCCCAAACAATTACCGTACCTGCCCCGTATTCGTCTTCTGGAATAACACCCTCAAAATCTGCATATTCCAGGGGATGATCCTCCGTTTGAATTGCCATTCTTTTATCATCCGGATCGGTAGAAGGGCCTTTTGGAATGGCCCAGGATTTTAAAACACCATCCATTTCAAGCCGGAAATCATAATGCAGGTTGCTGGCATCATGCTTTTGCATCACGAATTTAGGCTTCTCTGATTTTTTTTTCTTAGCTCCACTGGGTTCTGTGGTCTTTTTAAAATCTCTTTTATCCTTGTATGCTTTTAGTTTGTCTTTATTGTAAACCATGATAATATTTTCTAATTTTATTTCATTTCCTATCGTTCGTTTACCGTGATTTTTGTGTGCTTATCCAGTATCTTATAGGTTAATATCTTAATTCCGCTCAACATGAATATCCAGACGAAAGCATATGCCCAGACGATCAATGCCTTTGCCCATCCAATAGGCGGAATCAGTATACCATATACAGCAAAAAGAGTACCAATTACCTGCGTACCTTCAAGCGTGAAAAACAACCAAAGGCTTGGATAGGGTTTTTGCCAGAGGGCCCCTGTATTCCTGGTAAGAAAGATTGTCATATGGCCTGCTACCAACAGTTTCAGAAATATCATCGTCTGTATTTCCTTCGTAGTTACTGTTGTTTGATTCCTTAAATACCAGTAGAGTAAAAATGAAGAAATAACACCCGTAACGGATAAAACGGTAGCAATGCTGAGCACTCGCTTCATATTCCATCTTACCGGATTTCGGGCAGTTGTTTCTTTATCGGTGGCAATAGTCATGATGGGGATATCATTTAAAATGGCCAGCAGAACGATCATGATTGGGGTAACAGGATAAAAATTAAATGCAAGTATTGATAATGTCATAAACAACAAAACCCGCATTGTTTCTGTAATTCTGAATGTAGCATAACTGATCATTCTTTCGAATATCCTTCTGGCTTCTTCAATTGCTTGTGTAATTACACCCAGCCCTGGTTCCGTTAAAACAAGATCTGAAGCTGAACGGGCGGCATCCGTGGCATCCGAAACAGCTATACCAACATCGGCTTGTTTGAGAGCAGGAGCGTCATTTACCCCATCACCTGTCATGCCAACAATGCAGTCATCAGCCTGAAATTGTTTAATGATATTGAATTTATGCTCAGGTGTTACCTCTGCAAAGCCACCTACATTTTTAAATCTTTCATTTATTTCTTTTTCCGATCTTTTATTATTCTCATCAGAAAAGAATTCACCGGCAGCAACAATATCCGAATCCATTCCGATCTTTTCGGCAACATTGCGACCAATCGCGCCATGATCACCGGTGACCATCCTGATATCAATACCATGTTCTTTAGCATCAGTGATCACATCTTTCGAATCTTCACGCGGGGGATCAAGAAGGGGTAATAATCCAAGGTATTTCCATTTTCCTCTTTTTTTCTTCCTGGCAACCCCGAGCGATCTGTAACCCTCCTTCCCTAACTCTTCAACTTTTTTTTGCACCTTTTCACTGGTTTCCTTACCAGGCTCAACCAGATCGAGGATTACCTGGGGAGCTCCTTTGGCAGCAGTGAATTGATGTTCGTCTTTTTTAACGTCAGCTTCTGCTCTTTTTCTTGTGGGATCAAAAGGCCTGAATTCTTCGATCTGGTAATTGTGTAGTTCATCAATATTTTCAAATGCATCGGCGATGGCCTTGTCGATAGGATCTTCTTGCTCTTCGCCCCGTTTGGCTGTCAATGCAGCCACCATGATCAGGTCATTTTTATCCTCCGCTTCAAAAACCACCGGATCCTGAAGCTCCAACTGGTTTTTGGTTAGGGTTCCGGTTTTATCACAACAAAGCACTTCGAGGCCAGCCATTTCTTCCATAGCAGCAAGTCTTGAAACAATGGCTTTCTTTTTTGCCAAACGGTTGGCTCCGATGGTCATTGTAACCGACAAAACAGCCGGAAGGGCTTGGGGAATACCCGCGATTGTAAGTACAAGGGCAAAAAGTAAAATATCCCACAAAGGATCGCTGCGTAGCAGCCCGGCTCCGATAATAATGGCCACCAATCCGGCGGTAAGTCCAATCAACCAATAGCCAATCCTGAGAACGGCTTTTTGAAAATGTGATTTTTCTTCGGCACTTTCCACCATTTCAACAGTCTTGGCAAAACGGGTATTGGAACCTGTGGCCGTGACAACAGCTTTGCCTTCACCACGTTTCGCTGTGGTCCCGGAAAACAACATATCCCCTTCGGATTTATTAACAGGAAGGGATTCACCCGTAAGCGCTGATTCATCTGCACTTATTTGTTGTTTTTTCAGAAGTTTGGCGTCGGAAGGAATGATATCTCCCATCCTGACAATAATAATATCGCCAGGTACAAGTTCTTTTGATTTGATCATTTTGTTTTCACCATTCCTTATCACCCTGGCTTCCGGTGCCAGCTTTTTCTTTAATGCCTCAATAGCATTACTTGCTTTATGTTCATGCCAGTAGCCCACGCCACCGTTTATCAGCAGCATGGTAAATATCACTGCAAAATCCTCCCATCTGCCTGCAATGGCAGAAAGAACAACAGCAATTTCAATCATCCAGGGTATAGGTCCCCAAAAGTGAGAAAGCAACTCAAGCCATGGCTTGCGCTCTTCTTCTTCAATGGTATTTTTCCCATATTTCTGCTGACGTTTTTTTACCTCTTCATTATTCAACCCCTTAGAGGAATCAACAGAAAGTTTTTCCAATACTTCCTCAACATCCAACTTCTCATATTTTGATTTATCCGTTTTTTTCTTTTCTTCCTGTTTGCTATTCTTTTCTTTACTCATAAATCAAATTTTATTCTATTTCAGCTTTGTTTTGAGGAACTGCGCATTGATAGCCACAGCCACTGTGCTAAGACTCATCAGAACAGCTCCCACAGCAGGATTAATCATAATGCCGGCCCAGAACAAAACACCTGCTCCCAGGGGTAAAGCAACAACATTGTAGGCGGTGGCGTAAATAAGATTTTGTATCATTTTCTTATGGGTGGCTTTGCCAAAAGCGATGAGTTTGGTAACATCCAAAGGATCGCTTTCCACCAGGATAATATCGGCGGTTTCGGCCGCCACATCGGTGCCTGAGCCTATTGCAATGGGATGTTCGGATTCCTTTTCCAATCCTGCAGCAAGTTTTAGTATTTCATTCTTATTCTGTTCTTTACCAAAACTGTCATAGCGTGACACACCAAATTCGCCCAGAGTTAATGTACCGGTTTTATCAAAGACCACCGTATCTATCTTTCTGGAATTTTCAAAAGATGTTCTGTTTCTGATAAGCAAACCGCTTTTGGCCGAAACGGAAGTGGAAATTGCAACCACCAGTGGAATAGCCAGTCCTAATGCATGCGGACAGGCGATCACCATCACCGTCACCATGCGGGTGAGGGCGAAGTTGAAAACTTTGCCCACGAACAGCCAAACCGCCAGGGTAACTGTTCCCACAGTAATGGCGATGATGGTCAGCCAGAAAGCGGCGCGGTCGGCCAGGTGCTGGGTTTTGGATTTCTTTTTCTTGGCTTCCTCCACCATGCCGATTACCTTCGACAGATAAGAGTCATCCTGGCTGCTTTTCACTTTTATTTTGATGGATGAGTTCCCGTTGATGGCGCCGCCCACCACTTCATCATCCTTTTTCTTTTCCACCGGTTTTGATTCGCCGGTTATAACGAATTCATCAACCGAACTGCCACCTTCGTAAATGATTCCATCAAGCGGGATTTTTTCACCGGGTTTTACCAAAACTTTATCATCAGTCTGCAACTTCTCAACTTTGATTTCTTTCGTACCATCATCCGTAATTTTGTTAGCGGTATCTGGCATTAATTCCATCAACTTATCAAGGGCGCCGCTGGCCTGCATTACCGATTTCATTTCGATCCAATGGCCCGCTAGCATCACCACGATCAGGGTGGCCAGCTCCCAAAAAAAAGGTTTTCCGGAAAGGCCGAAAATAATTGCGGAACTGTACACATAAGCTACCGTGATAGCCAGGGCAATGAGTGTCATCATTCCGGGTTGTTTTTGCTTTAGTTCATCTACAAGTCCTTTTAGAAAGGGCCATCCACCATAAAAGAAAAGAAAACTTGCGATGGCAAAAATGAGGTAGTTTCTACCGCTAAAATCAATTGAATAGGAAAACCACTCCTGTATCATGGAGGAAAGAAATAACAACGGCAAAGTAAAGACCAAGGAATATCCAAAACCGATTTTTAAAGTCTTTTGCCATGTGTTTGTGATGATCGCCATGATCATGATTTTGATGTTGGTCATGATCGTGATGATTTTCATGAGGATGTTTTTTTTCGTGCTGGTCACTATTGTGAAGCATATTTATTGATTTTCAACAGATGAAGTGTAAAAACTATGCCAGCAGGTAGTTTTGTATGAAACACAAATCTATTACCCAGTTTCATGGTTTTATAAATACTGCAGAATGATGATTAAAATGATTACCTGCAAAGCTATGTGGAAAACCTTCCACAGGGTTTTATCTAACAGTTAAGAATTTCAACTTTCATCAATGAACAAAATGCTCCCGCTCATTTGCTCAGGTATTTCAACACCCATCAATTTCAAAATTGTGGGAGCAATATCCGTTAGTTTTCCATCTTTCAACCTGATATTTTGCGGTCCGTTCAGTAAGTATAAAGGCACATGATTACTTGTATGCGCCGTATTTGGTGAACCATCTTCATTTTTCATGTATTCGGAGTTCCCATGGTCGGCAGTAATAATAACGACATAATCGTTTTCAATTGCTACTTCGGAAACTTTGCGGGCACATTCATCTACTACTTCCGAAGCCTCTTTTGCAGCATCAAATACTCCGGTATGACCAACCATATCAAGGTTGGCAAAATTCAGACAAATGAAATCCGTTTGCTGATCCTTTAGTTTGGGTATGATCTTGTCTTTCACCTCATAGGCTGACATTTCCGGTTTCATATCATAGGTGGCCACATCCGAGGATTTCACCATGATGCGTTCCTCCCCTTCGAATTCCTTTTCACGACCTCCCGAAAGGAAATACGTCACATGTGGGTATTTTTGCGTTTCCGCAATGCGGATTTGTTTTTTGCCTGCTTTGGAAATAACCTCACCCAGTGTTTCTTTTAAGTTTTCGCTTCTAAAGATCACTTTGATGTCTTTGAATTTTTCATCATAAGAGGTCATGGTTAAATAATCAAGCTTTAGTGTATGCATGCCTTTTTCATCCATATCTTCCTGGGTTAGCACCCTGGTGAGTTGACGGCCCCTGTCAGTGCGGAAGTTGAAAAACAGCACCATATTTCCATCCTTTAAAGTAGTCAGAGGCTCGTTCGAATCCTTCTTTGTTTTGATGATGGGCTTGATGAATTCATCGGTTTCATCATTTTCATATTTTTCCTTCATTGTTTTAATGATGTCGGAAGTCCTGTTACCTTTTCCCTGTGTTAATGCATCATAAGCAACTTTAATCCGATCCCACTGGTTATCGCGATCCATGGCATAATATCTGCCTGTAACAGTGGCAAGCTGGCCGGTTGTTTTATCAAGGTGATCCTGTAGTTCCTGAATAAAACCGGTACCGCTTTTGGGATCGGTATCCCGCCCATCGGTGAAGGCATGGATGAACAGTTTTTCGATATCATTGTCGGCGGCGATATTGCAAAGCGCTTTCAAATGGTTGATGTGGGAATGTATACCTCCATCCGAGAGCAAACCCATAAAATGAACCTGATTATTATTTTCTTTTGCTTTTTTCAGGCTTTCCAGCAAGACTTCATGTTTATGCAAGGTTTTGTCTTTGATGGCCATATTGATCTTCACCAGTTCTTGATAAACCACTCTTCCGGCACCAATATGAATATGCCCGACCTCGCTGTTGCCCATCTGTCCCTCGGGCAGGCCAACTGCAACACCATTGGCTTTGATCCGGCATTTGGGATATTCTTCATTACATTTTTCAATGAAAGGCGTATAGGCCTGATCGGGAGCTGAGACCTCCTTTTCAGGAGCGATTCCCCATCCGTCTAAAATCATTAAAAGCACTTTCCGGTTCATTTTCCCTCCGCTTTTAGAATGTTTTCAATACCTTGTGCAACAGCATCCGGATTAAATGAAATACTGTTAATGCCTTCATTTACCAGAAATTGTGTGAACTCAGGAAAGTCACTCGGTGCCTGTCCACATAAACCAATTTTAGTTTCACTTTCTCTGGCATCCTTAATGGCAATTGCGATCATCTTTTTGGAGGCCGGATTCTTCTCATCAAAAAGCTCACTTACTTCAGCCGAATCCCTGTCAAGTCCGAGGGTTAACTGGGTAAGATCATTTGAGCCAATTGAGAATCCATCAAACAGGTTTGCAAATTGATTAATCAAAACAACATTGCACGGAATTTCAACCATCATATAAATCTCCAGGTCATTCCAACCTTGCTTGAGTCCATTACGCTCCATCACTTGCAGTACCTTCTTTGCTTCATCCGTTGTCCGGCAAAAAGGTATCATCAGCTTAACATTGGTCAGCCCCAAATCATCTCTTACAATTCGCATGGCTTCGCATTCGAGTTGAAATCCTTCTTTGTATTTTTCATGATGATATCTTGATGCCCCACGGAAACCCAGCATGGGGTTTTCTTCCCTGGGCTCGAATTCTCTTCCTCCCAACAAACCAGCATATTCATTAGATTTGAAATCGCTCATCCTAACGATCACATCACCGGGATAAAATGCTGCAGCGATCGTTGCCACGGCCTGCGATAACTGTTCGGTAAAGTATTCTTTTTTGTCATCATACAAACGTGTAAGCTCTTTGATTTTCTTTTTTGCTTTTTTATCTTTGAGCTTGCTGTAATTCAACAATGCCATAGGGTGCACCTGAATCGTGTTATTAATTACAAACTCCAGACGCATCAATCCAACACCTTTCACAGGGTAAGCTGAATATTGAAAAGCCATTCCCGGGTCACCGAGAATCAACATTACTTCCGTATCCGGTTTCCCGAGCTTTCCAAAATCAATCTCTTCCTCCTTCCATTCAAGCGATCCTTCATACACGATTCCATCCGTACCGCCGGCGCAGGAAACTGTAACTTCCTGGCCGTTTTCTAATTTCTTTGTTGCATCTTCTGCGCCCACGATAGCAACAGCTCCAAGCTCACGAGCTACGATAGCCGCATGGCTGGTACGTCCACCACTGTTTGTAATAATGGCTGATGCCTTTTCCATTACCGGGTCCCAATCGGGATTGGTAATTTCCGTCACCAGAACATCTCCTTTGTTCAGCTTATCCGATTCCCCGGGAGAGTTTAATATTTTTACCTTGCCGGCCGTGATTTTATCACCAATGGCTGTGCCTTCAACCAATGTTTTACCTTCTTCCTTCAAGGTATAATTCATAAGCTTGTCCCTTTCCGACTTTTCAGTATGAACGGTTTCGGGCCTGGCCTGAACGATAAACAACTCACCGGAGTTACCATCTTTAGCCCATTCTATGTCCATTGGTTTATCATATAACTCTTCGATGATCATTCCCCAGCGGGCAAGCTTCTCTATTTCCTTATCGTTTAAAACAATTTGATTTCTCTTTTTTTTGGGTGTTTTTTTGTTTTTTGTCGTCTGTCCTGACTTATTTGAATACACCATGGTTTTTGACTTGGTGCCTATGTTTTTTGAAATAATGGCTTTTCTTTTTTCTTTCAATGAAGGCTTGAAAACAAAAAACCTGTCAGCTTTAACATTTCCCTGCACTACATTTTCTCCAAGGCCCCAGTTCCCGGTGATGAAGACCACGTTTTCGAAACCGCTCTCCGGCGCAATGGTAAACATCACACCTGCAGAAGCCTTATCAGCACGAACCATACGTTGCACGCCGGCTGAAAGGGCTACATTCATGTGATTAAACTCTTTGTCAACACGGTATTTGATGGCACGGTCGGTAAAAAGCGATGCTATACATTTCTTAACGGCTTTTACAACTTCATTTTCGCCTTTAACATTCAGGTAGGTTTCGTGTTGCCCTGCAAAGCTGGCCGAGGGAAGGTCTTCCGCCGTGGCCGAACTTCTCACGGCCACGCTTTCCATGTCCTGTTCTTTTTCCTTCAGTTCTTTGTAGGCTGTTTTAATCGCTTCCTCGAAATCCTCCGGCATTTCCGCATCCATGATCATTTTGCGAGCCTTGCCGCCGATGTCCTTCAGGTTATTAAAATCATCGGTATCCAGCTCACTCATCAGCTTTTTCAATTCATTCTTTAAATCATTCTCTTTCAGAAAATACCAGTACGCATCCGCCGTGGTAGCAAAGCCGTCCGGCACCCTGATGCCCCTTGGGCCCAGTTGAGAGATCATCTCCCCGAGGGAAGCGTTTTTGCCTCCCACTTCTGCGGTGTGTTTGCTGCGTAGGTCTGTGAAGTTTTTTATATAATCCATAGTTCTGTTTAAATTCCAAATAGCAAATTCCAAAAATGCAGTCCCTGAAGCCTCCCCTTCGGGGAGGTTTGGAGGGGTTATTTCATGTATTTCGCAGTCCGTATCATCTGACACGCATAGCCCCACTCATTGTCATACCAGCTCATCACCTTGATCAGGTCGCCGTCAATGGACATGGTCATGTCGAGGTCCACGATGGAGGCGCTGGGATCCTTTACGATGTCCGATGAAACCAGCGGTTCAGTGCTAACTGATAGCACTTCTTTATACCGGTCGCTATGGGCCTCGTCCTTGAAAATCTTATTGACCTCTTCCTTGCCGGCCTTCTTCTTTGTAATGAAATTCAAATCCGAAATGGAGCCAACGGGAATAGGGCCGCGGATGGCAGAGCCTTCGAAGATGCCGTCGAGTTGCGGGAGTACTTTGGCCGTAGCTTTGGTGGCACCTGTGGTTGTAGGTACAAAATTGGCTGCCGCGGCGCGTCCGCGTCGTATTTTCTTATTGGGTGAATCCACGATACCCTGTGTGGAAGTATAGGCATGAACTGTGGTCAGGGTTGCTTTTTTGATACCCAGGTGCCGGTCCATGATCTCCGCCACCGGTGCAATGCAGTTGGTGGTGCAACTGGCGCAGCTCACGATGTCGTTGTCACCGGAGGGTTTGTTCACTCCGAAGACCACGGTTTCAATGCTGTCGTCCTTGGCAGGGGCGGAGAGGATCACCTGTTTGGCGCCTGCCTCCAGGTGCTTGCCCAGATCCTCGCGGGTGTTGAACACCCCGGTGCACTCGAACACGATGTCCACCTCCAGGTCTTTCCAGGGCAGTTTGGACGGATCCTTTTCCGCGTAAACTTTATAGTCGTTCCCGTCCAGCATGATTTTGTCATCGCTGAACTCCACTTTTTTCTCATACCGGCCGTACACCGTATCATAATTAATGAGGTAGGCTAAATTTTCCGGATCCACCAGGTCGTTGATGGCAACCAGTTCCAGTCCATCGGTTTCATGAATTAATTTAAAGATCGCTCTTCCGATCCTTCCCAATCCGTTAATGGCTACTTTTTTCATAAATATTTTTTTTACTGATTTCTTGTTGTGGAACTTCCAAATTGAGTGCCATGTATCAAAAGAACCTCAAATAGCGACATAGCACGAATGCAAAAAAAATATGTGTTGAAAATGGGGAAGGGGTGTGGGGGGAAATCCACAGGTTTGATTGTAATGTAAACCACTAAGAACACAAAGGGTTTTCACTAAGGAACACGAAGGATAAAATTAAAAATACTTTGCGCGACTTTGTGAAAAATCCTTCGTGCGCCTTGGTGGTAAAGGATTGCCACAGAGGCGCCAGGGCCAAAGAAACAACAGGAAACTCCCAAGCGGCAGCACCACACAATCTTTATAGCAGAAGAAGTTTGGGAAGAAGAGGAAGGTGCAGCGCAGCGGGACATAAACAGAGGAACAAAGCAGAAATT